>JAHLKT010000005.1 GCA_020444545.1 Desulfarculaceae bacterium
CGATCATCACCACCGGCTGGTCGTGCCCGATGATCACCTCGCGGCTGGCGCTGCGAATAATGGTCTGCATGGTCGAAAGCCTTTCCTAGGAAATCTTGCCGTATTCCATGGCCGTCTTGCGGGCGGCGCGCACGTTCTCGTCGGGCACCCCGTCGGTGAGCCCCACCGTGTCGATGGAATAATTGGAAAGCGGCGCGCCCTGGTCGATGGCGTCCTTCACCGTGGCCGCCACCTCCTCGGGGGTGCCGTTTTTCATGAGCACCGGGCTGATGCGGGCGTTGAAGGCCACGTCAGGGCCCAGCAGCTCGCGGGAGCGGCGGAAGTCGGTGCCAAAGCCCGCTTCCACGAAGACCAGGTTGGGCACCTTGGCGTAGTGCTCGGCCACCGGGTCCAGGCTGCCGCAGTGGTGGATGCCAAAGGGATGGCAGGCCTCGGCCAGCATGGTGTCGTAGGGCAGGCCGAACTCCTCGTAGGTGTCCCCGCTGATCTGCTCCACGGTGCAGTTGGGCACGCAGTAGATGGTGGGGTCGCACATGGGAGTAACGTCTACCGCGCCGGTGCCGGTGATGGGATAGACCAGTTTCCACAGGTCGATAATGCACTCGGTGCAGAACTTCAGGAAGCGGTGCGCGAACTCGGGGTCCTCGAAGTAGTCCATGTAGAGCTCTTCGCCCCGTAGCTTGAGGGCCAGGTTCTGCACGCCGGTCACGTTGATGTCGCCCACCACCTTGCCGTACTTGCCCTTGAGATAGTCGATCTGCTTGAACACGGTGGCCATGGGCTCGGCCTTGGTCAAGTCGGGCTTTTGGAGCTTGTCGCACTCCTCGGCCGAGAGATTCATGGGCATGGCCCAAGGCAGGGCCGCCTCCTCATAGACGATCTCGCAGCCGAAGATGGCGGGCAGCATGACCATGCCGAAGCTGATCAGGGGCCTAGGGGCCGGATCGGCCTGCCCCAGGCCCACGTCGCCGAAACGCTCGTAGAGCGCCTTTTGCTGCTTGAGGCCCACCTCCACCCGGTAATCGGGATCATAGTAATAGTCCCGGCCGAAGACGATGCCGTAGTTAGCCTTCCACCAATCAGGGTAAAAACCCACGCCCAGGGGGATGTGTTTTTGTTCCGCCAACTGATTCCTCCATGCCGGCTGGGATTGTGATCAAAAAATTCGTGCTTAGCCGCCCCAACGCGGCCTTGTGGCCCGGTTTAATACAACATGCGTGCCACCCGGAGGCCCCAAACCGCGAAATCGTAGGAAATTTGCGGGCTCATTGGCTGAAATAGAAGTAAAAACAGATGCTTATATAAAAATGGCCCCGACTGGGACTCGCGGAAGGCTCTATAAAGAGGTTGCGAGGCCCCTTCGAAGCGCCCGCTGCCCGGGGCCGGACGGCCGCGATCTTGGTGCAAAAATGTTCCAAGAAAGGGCCCCTTGGTGCCCGGGGGCACCGGAAAACGCGCCCGCCGCGGCACAGCCCCGGTAGGGGTCCGAGCCGGTCCAGATATTACAACCTACTGAAAACTAATACTATATGGGCGATATTCCCCTCGCGGGGCATAGGAGAAATGCCTGTTTCCGGCGCTTTGGCATGGCTGCTGCAAATTTAGGCACCCGAACTGTCACCGGGCGGAGCAGTGCCCGCCCCAACTACCCAAGGCACGAGGACAGAGCGCGCCAAGGAGGGTTTAGGTAATGATGAATAGTTTTAGACGCTTAGGTAAAGTAGCCGCCCTGGGGGCCGGTGTGGCCCTGCTCTTGGCGGCCCTGATGGCCGTTGGCGGCGCTCCGGCCCAGGCCGCGGAGCCGGTGGAGATCACCTACGGGTACCATCCCTACTGGACCGGCGGCTGGTCCGGCGTGGTGATCAAGCAAATGGGCCTGTGGAAGAAGTATCTGCCCAAGGGCAGCAAGGTCAACTTCGAGGCTCACCTTACCGGCCCGCCCATGGTCAACGCCCTGTTGGCCGACAAGATGCAGGTCGGCACCATGGGCGACATGCCCTCCCTGGTGGCCACCACCAAGAAGAAGCAGGGCGACATCCGCCTGGTTTCGGTGCCCATGATCTCCAACGGCCAAAACTGCAACCTGATCGTGGTTCGCAAGGACGCCCCCAACTTCAAGACCCCCGAGGAAGCCATCAAGTGGATGAACGGCAAGCTCGTGGCCGTGCACCGCGGCACCTGCGCCAACCGCTTCTTCGAGTCCGTGCTCAAGAAGAACAAAGTCAAGCCCAAGCGCCTCCAGTACATGACCATCGAGGTGATCGCCAGCAGCTTTGAGGCCGGCAAAATCGACGCGGCGGCCATGTGGGAGCCCCACGCCCGCAAGGTGGTGGAGCAGGGCTTCGCTAAGTACGCCGCCACCGGCAGCCCCTACAAGGAGCTGGACGCCAACTTCACCCTGATGCGCCAGGACTTCATTGAGAATCACCCCGAGGCGGCCAAGGGCTGGATGAAGGCCGAGATCGAGGCCCTGAAGATCATGGAGAAGGACCCCATGGCCGTGGCCGCCATGGTCATGAAGGAGACCCAGGGCTACACCCCCAAGATCCTGTGGAAGGCTCTGTATGAGCGCCATCCGGACAGCGCCGGCGGCGACGACATCGTCTACGTGGGCGAGATGGTCTTCTCCCCCCGGGTGCTGGACCTGATGAAGAAGGGCTACGAGTTCCTGCACAGCATCAAGGTGCTCAAGTCCGGCGATATTCCCAAGAACGCCATCAACGAGGGCCCGGTTACCGAGGCCATGAAGGAAATGGGCGTCAAGGCCCCGGTGTGCGTGATCAAGGGCATGCCCGCCAGCGCCTACAAGGGCCAGTAGAGGCCTCCTAGGCGGCCGGCCGCTGATAAGTGGTCAGCCATCGCGCGCTCCCTCCGTCCCGCGCCCCGCGGGACGGAGGGAGATTAACCGCCGGCGCCACGCAAGCATAAGCATGGGATGACAACGCAATGAACCCCTACATAGTCTTGGGCCTGCTGCTCGCGGCCGTGTTGGCCGTGGGAGCCTGGCAGCAAAAGAAAAAGGCCTTGCTCTACGAAGTGTCCTGGGGACACCAGGTCCGTAAGACCCTGACCAGCAAGAGCTTCCTGTTGCAGCTGGGCGGCTTTCTCACCTTCGTGGTCCTTTGGGAGCTCACGGTAAAGACCTTCTCCCTTCCCTGGTTCAACCGGCTCCCCGGTCCCTGGGAATGCCTGATGGAGTGGCTCAGCCCGGACCCGGACTACGGCATCTCCATCTACACCCAGGACTATTACACCCACATCATCTACAGCACCTACCGGGCCACCACCGCCTTTGTGCTGGCCACGCTGCTGGGCGTGCCCTTGGGCCTGCTGATGGGGTGGAGCCGCAAATTTTACGATTACTCCTTCCCCCTGGTGGAGCTTATCCGGCCCATCCCGCCCCTGGCCTGGGTGCCTCTGGCCATCCTGGTCCTGCCGGGCGACGAGCCGGCGGTGATCTTCGTCACCTTCCTGGTGGCCTTCTTCGTTACCGCGCTCAACACCCTGTTGGGAGTGGAGTCCATCGACGAGGCCTACTTCCGGGCGGCCCGCTGCCTGGGGGCCAGCAAGAAGCGCCTGTTGTTCGACGTGGTGCTGCCCGGGGCCATGCCCTTCATCTTCACCGGCCTGCAAATCTCCATGGGCGCCGCCTGGTTCTCCCTGGTGGCCGGCGAGATGATCGCGGCCCAGTATGGCCTGGGCTTTTTGATCTGGGACAGCTACTCCCTGATCCAGTACCCGGTGATCGTCATCGGCATGGTCACCCTGGGAATCATCGGTTGGGCCAGCAGCGCGGTGGTGCGCAGCGTCGGCCGCAAGCTCATGGCCTGGCGTGAGCGCGAGCTCTTCGGCAACGCCTAGGCGGGATGAGGCATATGAATTCCGAACAAAAAGACACTATCGCCCCGGTGGACGGGCCCCAGGGCCCGGTGTGCCGGGCCAGCGACGGCGCCCTGTCCATCCGAAACGCAGGCAAGATCTACGACCCCGAGGGGGTCCACGTGGAGGCCCTCAAGGACTGCTCCCTGGAGATCGGGGCGGGCGAGTTCGTGGCCATCGTGGGGCCCAGCGGGTGCGGCAAGTCCACCCTGCTCAACGCCCTGGCCGGCTTCGACGGCATCACCTCGGGCGAGATTATCCTGGACGGCGAGCCCCTGGCCACGCCCGAGCTGGACCCCCGCCCCGGCCCCGACCGGGTGGTGGTGTTCCAGCACGGGGCCTTGTTCCCCTGGAAGACGGTGTTGGAGAACGTGACCTACGGCCCGGTGGTGCAGGGGGTCATGAGCCAGGAGGCGGCCAACAAGAGGGCCCAGGAGATGCTCGCCCGGGTGGGTCTCAACGACATCGAGACCTCCTATCCCGGCCAGCTATCCTCGGGGATGCAGCGCCGAGTGGAGATCATCCGGGCGTTGATCAACAACCCCAAGGTCCTTCTGTTGGACGAGCCCTTCCGGGCCATGGACACGGTGACCAAGAGCGCCAGCCACCAGTATCTCCTGGAGCTCTACAACGCCACCGGCAAGACCATCTTCTTCATCACCCACGACCTGGAGGAGGCCATCTTCCTGGCCGACAAGGTGTTGGTGATGACTACCCGGCCCGGTTACATCAAAAAAACCCTACAGGTGAACCTGCCCCGCCCCCGCCAGTATTCCATGCTGGCCTCGGAGGAGTTTTTGGGCATGAAGGCCCAATTGGTGGAGGCGGTGCACGAGGAAGCGGTCAAGGCCTTTGAGGCCGGCGAACGCGAAATGGCCTGAGGGGAGAGGCATTCATGGCTAGAGCAGCAGCAATCAGCGGGCCCACTTTGGGGGTGCGCCTGCGCAAATTCGTTACCAGCAAGCAGTTCACCCGGGGCAGCCTGGCGGTGCTGGGCTTTTTCGTGCTGTGGCAGGCGGGCTCCATGGGCCTCATGCCCTTTATGCACGCCATCCCCACCCCGGTCACCGTGGCCGGGTCCTTCTGGGAGTTCATGTCCACGGGCAAGTATTGGCTGAGCTGGATGGACAGCTCCCTCCGGGTCATGTACGGCTTCGTGGCCGCCCAGATCCTGGGCATCCCCCTGGGCCTGGGCATGGGCTGGAACCGCAACTTCAAGGACTTCTCCTATCCCCTGTTCGAGCTGATGCGGCCCATCCCGCCTCTGGCCTGGGTGCCGGTGTCCATCCTCTTCTGGCCTACCAATGAAAGCTCCATCGCCTTCATCACCTTCATCGGGGCCTTCTTCACCATCGTGGTCAACGTGCTGGGCGGCGTGAGCGCCATTCCCCGCCAGCTGGTGGACGCGGCGGTGAGCTTCGGGGCCTCGCCCCGCCAGGTGTTCTGGCGCATCGTCCTGCCCGCCACCATCCCCAGCATCGTCACCGGCATGATGGTGGGCATCGGCATCACCTGGAACGTGGTGATCGCGGCGGAGATGATCGCGGGCAACACCGGACTGGGCCGCCTCACCTGGGAGGCCTATCTGGCCGGGCACACCCCGGGCATCATCGTGGGCATGATCAGCATCGGCGTGGCCGGCTACGTCAGCTCCATGGCGGTGAAGGTTATCGGCGACTGGCTCATGCCCTGGAAGAAGGTCTTCTAGACGGGCCCGGAAAGGTACAAACGCAAATGGCCAACAACGGCAAGAAGCAAAACGACGGCACCAAGGGCGAACTGGTGATGGAGAACGTCACCCGGGTGTTCCGCATCCCGGGGGCGCCCGCCTGCACCGCCTTGCAGAATTGCAGCCTCACCGTGCCCCGGGGCAGCCTCACCGTGCTGGTGGGCCCCTCCGGCTGCGGCAAATCCACCCTGGCCAACATCGCGGCGGGTTACGACCACGCCGACAGCGGCAAGGTACTCCTCAACGGCCGCCCGGTGACCGGCTCGGGCCGCGACCGCATCATGGTTTTCCAGGAGACCGCCCTGTGGCCCTGGATGACGGTGATGAAAAACGCCATCTTCGGCCCGGCCATGGCCGGGCACATCAGCAAGGCCGAGGCCGAGCAAAAGGCCCTGTCCCTACTCAAAAAGGTGGGCCTGGAGGAGTTCAAGGACAAGTACCCGGCCCAGCTCTCCGGCGGCATGCAGCGCCGGGCCGAGCTTTGCCGCGCCCTGGTCATGGACCCCAAGGTGATGATCCTGGACGAGCCCTTCCGCGGCCTGGACGTGATGACCCGCGAGCTGATGCAGGAGTACCTGCTGGCCCTTTACCGCGACACCGGCCTGACCATGCTCTTCATAACCTCGGAGATCGAGGAGGCGCTGTTCCTGGCCGATCGCATCCTGGTCATGACCAATCTGCCCGGCACGGTGAAAACCGAGGTGGAGGTGGACCTGCCCCGGCCGCGCGACTTCCACGTGCTGAGCACCGAGCGCTACCGCCAGATCAAGGCCACGGTCATGGACTCGCTCTACGAGGAGGGCGCCAAGATCTTCGCCAAGCTGGACCGGGCCGAGGACCTTTTGGGCACCTGCGGCAATTGACAAGCGCGGCGCCAGCGGGGAGACTGCCCGGATGCCGACCTACCTTTTCATACTGACCTGGGCCCTGGCCCTGGCCGGAGGCGCCGCCGCCCTGGGCGCGGCAGTGGGTAAAGGCATGGGCGCGCTCTCCCCGGCTTGGACCGGCCGCCTCTACGGCCTGTCCTACGTGCTAATGGGCCTCAGCGTGGTGCTGTTCATCCTGCGGGGCTTCGCGGGATGACCTCCCTGGCGCCCGGCCACCGGGTTTTGGCCTGCCGGGTGTTTCAGCCCGAGCTGGCCTTCCTGGGGGTGGGCGAGGATCAGGCGGTTTATCTGGACCAGGGCCTGCACCGCTACCCCGACCAGCTCCGCCAAACAGTGGGGGCCTCCCTGCGCGAGATCGAGCAGGACCCCACGGTGAGCCGGGTGCTGTTGGCCTACGGCTATTGCGGCGGCGGCCTGCAAGGCCTCTGCTCCCAGCGCGTGGAGTTGCTGGCGCCCCTGGCCCACGACTGCGTGCCCGTGCTCTTGGGCGAGAAATTGGCCGATCCTTGCGTGGGCTGCGGGGGCAGCTTTTTCCTCACCCCCGGCTGGATCGACCACGGCCAGACCCCTTACAGCGAGTACTTCGTGAGCAAGCAGAAGTTCGGGCACGAGGACGCCCTGTGGATCGGCCAGGAGATGCTGGCCGGCTACGACGAGGTGGTCCTGGCCGACACCGGGGTGGGCCTGGAGCCCAGGCATCATGGCTACTCCCAAGCCATGGCCAGCCTCTTCGGCCTGGCCCACCGCGAGGCGCGGGGCAGCCTGGCCTGGCTGGAGCGCCTGCTGGCCGGTGAGCCCGGCCCGGGCCTGGCCCTGCTCCCGCCCGGCCAGCCGGTGGAGTTGAACCTCTATCCCAACACCGAGAGCCTGCCCGCCCGGGAGCGTGCCTGATGCCCGTGGAGCTGGCCCTGGCCCTGATTTTTTTGGTCAGCGGCTTCACCATGAGCTTCGCGGGCTTCGGCTTCGCCCTGGTCTCGGTGCCGCTTTTGGCCCTGTTGTTGCCGGTCAAGGAGGCGGTGGCCCTGCAATTCCCCTATTGCCTGGCCCTGTTCCTCTATCAGGCCTGGCACTACCGGGCCCATCTGGACTGGAAGCTGATGAAGCCCCTGGTGCTGGGCACCGTCCTGGGCCTGGCCATCGGCGCCTTCATGCTCTACCACCTGCCCGAGGTGACCCTGAAACGGGCCCTGGCCGTGTTCATCGCGGCGGTGGTTGCCTTAAACCTGATCCCCGCCGGACAGAGCTTCATGTCCCGCCATGCCCAGAGCCCCTGGTGGGGCCGCTTCTGCGGCTTCATCACCGGGAGCTTCTTCGGGGCCTACACCATCGGCGGGCCGCCCGCCGCCCTGTACATCACCTCGGTGACCGGCGACCCGCTCAAGGCCAAGAGCTTCCTGGCCTCCTTCTTCAGCGTGCAGTTCATCCTCATCGCCTTTTTCTACGCCTACGCGGGGATGTTTTCCTGGCAGGGGCTCAGGACCACCCTGTGGTTCACCCCGGCGGTGATCGCGGGCTCGGCCCTGGGCTTCTGGGCTTTCGCCCATGCCAGCAACCTGCTCTACCGCCGGGTGGTGGCCATAATGCTCCTGGCCACGGCGGTGGTCCTGTGGTGGCGCGCCTAGGCTAGCCCTCCTATTCCATGCAGGCCGGGCATCCGGCTGCGCCAGCCACGGGTATCCTGCGTCGCTGGCTGCGCTCGGTCCTCGACGTAGCGCTGAAGGCTACGCCTGCGTCCCTCGCTTGCCAGGCGCCTTGCCTTCCCGCGGCTGGCTGTGCCGGGAGCCGCGCGAGGTTGACGTGACCACGTACGAGGCCCTTTCGAAGCGGCCCAATGGTGGGCCTCGTCGGCATGCTGCTCTGCCCAGCCTCATGGAAAAGGCGGGCTTAGAACGAATTTTTCAGTGAAGGGTGGGGTTGCCGTCCAGGGCCAGGCCGTACTTCTGGGCCTTGCGGATAACCGTGGAGTGGGTGACCCCCAGGAGCTTGGCCGCATCGCGGGTGTTGCTGGTGGAGGCCAGGGCCTTTTGGATCAGCTGCTTCTCCAGCTGGTCGCGGGCGTCGCGCAGCTTGACCTCGCCGGTGACCCACACCAAGGGCGCCTGGGGCTGCTCGGCGCCCGGGACCATGGAGCGGGGCAGATGCCTGGGCTCCAAGACGTCGGCGTCGGCGGTGACCACCAGGCGCTCGATGACGTTTTGCAGCTCGCGCACGTTGCCCGGCCACTCGGCGGTCTCCAGCACTTGCAACAGCTCGTGGCCCAGGGTACGGCTCACGTCGTACTTCTTGTTGTAGGCCTTCAAAAAGCGTAGAGCCAGGGGCAGGATGTCCTCGCGCCGCTCCCTGAGGGGCGGAATCTCGATGGGCACCACGTAGAGGCGGTAGAAAAGGTCCTCGCGGAACTGGCCGTCGGCCACCATCTGCTTGAGGTCGCGGTTGGTGGCGGCCAGGATGCGGATGTCCAGCTCCACCGTCTTCACGCTGCCCAGGCGGCGGCAGCGCTGCTCCTGCAAGACCTTCAACAGCTTCACTTGCAGGTTCAGGGGCAGCTCGCCCACCTCGTCCAGGAACACGGTGCCCCCGGCCGCTTCCTCGAACAGACCCGGCTTGCCGTAGCGGTCCGCTCCGGAGAAGGCGCCCTTCTCGTAGCCGAAGAGCTCGCTCTCCAGCAGATGCTCGGGAATGGCCCCGCAGTTTAGCGAGACAAAGGGGTGGCTGCGCCGCTTGCTCAGGTTGTGGATCAGCTTGGCCAAGACGTCCTTGCCCACGCCGCTCTCGCCGCTGAGCAGCACGGTGGAGTCCACCTGGGCCACGCGCACCGCCAGGTCCAAGAGGTTCTTGGTGGTCGGGCTCTCGGCCACGATGCCGAAGGCGGCCTCGGGCGAGGCGGCGGCCTTCTCATCCTCCAGGCAGACCTCGGACAGCCGCTTGATGTGCTCCTCCAGGGAGTGCAGCTCGGTCACGTCGCGCACGTTCATCACCACCCGCACCACCTGGCCGAACTTGTCCAAGACCGGGTTGCCGGTGACGAAGATCTCGTTGCCGCTGTTGAGCTTGCGCCGCATGGTGATGGAGGAGCGGTGGCTCTTCACGTGGCGGAACACCGCCTGCACCACGGCCAGGCACACATGGCGCTCCGAGTCCAGGCCGCTCACGTCGCGGCCCGTGAGCTTGGTGGGGGCCAGGCCGGTGATGCGCCCGAAGCTGGGGTTCACGGTGATCACCTGGTAGGTGTCGGTGATCAGCACGCCGTCGTGGGAGTTCTCTATTAGCGAGGAAAGCTCGTCGTTGAGCCTTTGCAGCTCCTCCACCTGCTTTTGCACCGACTCCAGCTCCGAGGCGTCCTGGAACACCGAGACCGCGCCGACCACCCGGTCGTGCTGCTTGATGGGGCTGCGGCTGACCAAGAAGTTGCGGCCGTTGTGGCTGAAGGGTTTGCCCATCTCCAGCTCGCCGGTGGCCAGCACCCGGTCGAGCTGGGTGTCGGGCACGAACTGGTTGGCCGGCTTGCCCAAGGCGTCGGCCTGGGCAAAGCCCATGAGTTTTTCGGCCTGCTGGTTGACGATGGTGAAGTGGCAGTCCTGGTCCACCGCGAAGATGCCCGAGGGCACCGACTGCAACACCGTCTCCAACTGGGCCTTGGTGTGCTTCAGGTTCTCCTCGGCCTCGCGCTTGTCGGTCACGTCCCAGAGAAGGCTCTGCACCCCCACGATGGTCCCGTCGCCGTCGCGCACCGGGTGGTGGATCATCTCCACGTAGCGCGCCTGGTCCTGGCCGGGCCGGCTGAAGCGATGCACCGCGTCCAGGGTGTCGCCGCCCCGGATGACGCTCATCTCGTCGGCCACGTAGTCCTGGGCCAGGTCCGGGGGCAGCAGGTTGCGGGCCGGCTTGCTTTGGCAATCGTCCAGCTCAATACCCATCTCGGCCAACAGCGCCTTGTTGGCAAAGGTCAGCTTGCCTTCGAGGTCGGTGCGGAACAGGCCCTGAGGCATGGTGTCCACCAGGGACTGGTAGCGCTGCTCGCTGTCGCGTAGGGCCTTTTCCGTGCCCATCTGCTTTTTCAGGGTGGCCCGGTAGGTTACGAACAGGAAGTAGAGGAACAGTGGCATGAGGAGGCCGCAGATGGCCAGAAATCCGACGAGCAGGGGGCGGAAGCCGTCCTCGATCTCGGCGTAGAGGGCCGAGCGGGAGCGGTGCACCCCCAGCATCCACTTCTTCTGGGGGATGGCGTAGAAGGCGGCGATCTGGTCCTGTCCCGCGCTGGAGATGTACTCGCCCGCGTAGTTGGTCTGGGCGGTCACCAGATCGCAGAGGTTCTTGTGGTTCTTCTGGGCTCCGCCCAGGATGGGGTTGTCGCCGGCATAGGCCCCCACGCTCTCCGGGGAGGCGGTGTGCAATAGCAGGTTGCCTTTGGCGTCCACCACACAGATGTACTCGTCGGCGGGCCTGTGCCCGGCGGACTCCCAATACTTCTCCAAGGACTTGAGATAGGCGGGGCCGGCGGGCGAGGCGTTCATGTCCGCCGCCCTGACGATCATCTCGGCCTTGTTGAGGTAGAAGTTCTGATAGCCCCTTTCC
This sequence comes from Desulfarculaceae bacterium, assembly GCA_020444545.1. Taxonomy (NCBI): domain Bacteria; kingdom Pseudomonadati; phylum Thermodesulfobacteriota; class Desulfarculia; order Desulfarculales; family Desulfarculaceae; species Desulfarculaceae bacterium. The sequence goes on from JAHLKT010000005.1 coordinate 11,071, forward strand.
ATCATGGAAAAGGAATAGCGGTAGCTGACATAGCCGATGAGCAGGGTGGCCGCGATGAGGGCCGCGTAAAGCAGGAAGGTGGCCCGGGCCATGGGCCGGGTGCGGGCCTTGAGCTCTGGGTTGCGGTTTCCTAGCATGATGCCCTAACTGATGAAAATTACGAAGCCACACCTCCCCCCTCTAGGCAGTGCCCGATCACCCGAAGGCTCGCTTGGCCGCGCCGCCCTCGTGGGTCTTCTATACATTTTAACAGGCAGGTGGGGCCGCGCCCGGCCTTTTTCAGGGGATTGGGGCGATGGCCAGGGAAAGGGCGTTGGCGATGTCATGGTCGCCCACGGTCAGCTCGAAGATGGCGTTCCGGGCGGCCAGAGCTTCCACCCAGGGCAGGATGGCCAGCTTGCCCGCCCGGCCGGGATAGGTCTGGGACAGCACTCCACGCAGGGCGCTTTGGCGGTCCGCCGGGCAGAGCCGGGTGTCCTCCCCCCGGCTGACCAGGTGCAGGGCGCGCACCGGCAGGCCGGTCCCATAGGGCACGATTCTCGGCAGGCTGCGGTCCAACAGCGCCCAGTAGTCGCTCTTCCAGCCCCGGCCGATCATGTAGTGGCTGTCTGGTCCCAACCGACTGGCAAAGGGCTCCGGCAGCACCGGCTCGGTCAGGCGCAGGCTGATGTTGTGGGGGTAGGGCCGCGCCAGGCCGGTGGCCGGGTCGATGGCCGTGGAGTCGTCGTTGAGCAGGGGCAGTCCTTGGGCCCAGGCCTCGGCGGCCAGGGAGCTCTTGCCGCTCTCGGAGCGGCCGCAGAAAAGCACCGCCTCGCCGTCGGCCACGCAGGCCGAGGCGTGCAGCACCGGGTCGGGGCTAAGCTTGTGAAAGGCCTTGGGCAGGGTGGAGGCCAGGAAGTGGAGCAACCGGCCGGGTTCGGGAACCGGGATCTGCCACTGGCCGATGGTGATCAGGTAGCCGCTCCCCGAGGGGCCAAGGGAGTAGTCGGGGAGAGACTGATACGTCCCCGGGGCGGGCTCCAGTTCCAGTCCCAGGAGCTCGGCCGCCTGGAGCAGGGCTGGGAGGTCGCAGGTCTCCACCAGGGCGCGGGTGTCCTCCCAGCAGAGCAGCCTGTATTGCGCTCCGGCGGTACGGGAATCGGGGTTGGAGTCAGGGGGAATGGGAGGCTCCGCGCGCAAGGCTAGGCCATGGGCCGGATGAACCCCCTGGCCAGGAGGGTTTGCAGGGACTGCTCCACCTGGGCGGCCAGCTCCTCGCGGGGCTGCCGGGGAAAGGCCTCCAGCAGCAGGCCCACCAAGTCGTCGACGCTCTGGGGCCATTGCAGGGCCTCCCAGATAGCCGCCGCCGTGGGGTTGAGCATCAGGGTGTCCTCGCTGTCCCGGTGCATGACCAGCAGGTCCTGCTCAAAGGTGCCCTCGGTGAACTCCTCGATGCGCTGATAAGGCTGTTGCCTGGATATGGCCTGGCTCAATTGGCGGTCCGTTTCATAAAACCCGGTCCCGGTCCCGTGGCGGGCGAAGGCAGATGTGCGCCGCCGCCAAGCAAGGCGCAGCCCGGAAGGGCGCGGATTTGGCGGGAGGTGATGCTGTGTCTAATAGCCGTAGGTGATGCTGTCGCCGCCGTCCAGGACCAAAAGCACCAGGGGAGCCACGAATGCGCCCGTCACCAGCTTGCCGAGGATTCTGCGCCGGTCCTCGTCGGGCAGATTGCCGGGACGGTCCTGGTCAACCTGGCTGTCGCCGGGGGTGGTCGGTAGTTTTTGCTCGGACACGCTAACCTCCAAATGCGCTCTTGCCGGGGTCATCGGACGTTTTTTCCGGATCGGACGGGAAGCCGAACTCATGCACCGCCAAGCTGATCCGGCGCACCACGGTTTCCGTTCTGCTCTCGCATGTTATCACGGGATCGGTGGGCAATTGTGCTAAAAAACGCCGGTCCTCGGCCGATTCCACAAAGGGGCTGATGCTTTTTAGGTAGGCGTTGCCGGGCAGGGTGAGACGCAGGCCGTACAGGGAGGCGGTCTGCCGGATGTGGCGGAAGGCCAGGGGCGCGCGCACCAGGATGCCGCCCACGATATTTTCCATGGCTTCGCCGGGCACCTCCCTCCAGCTGAACACGTCCACGTGCCGCACGTCGTCCAAGTGGGCGATGGCGTGGTAGGGCGATTTCTCCACGATCTTCAGGCCCGCCGCCGCGAAGGCGGCCAGCACCCGGGGGCGCTCCGGGGCCAGGCACATGAGGTCCAGGTCGTGGTGGACCCTGCTTAGCCTGCCGCGCATGGCGTCGTAGGCCAGGCCGCCGGTGATCAGGCAATCCAACTGTTCGCGCTCGATGAGCGCGGCCACCAGGCGCAACAGCTCCAGCAGCCCGGCGTTGCGGTAGCGTAAATAGGTCTGGGAGCGGCACAGGGCTTTTTCCAGCACATCGCGGAACTTGGCCTCGTGGCCCGCAAGCCTGGCCAGAAGGCGGTCATAAGGGGAGAGGTCGAACTTTGCTAGGCGGTCCGGTTTCACGCAGCCCCCTGACGGCTCTATGGTTTTTGCCTAGGATTTTATAACGGTTGCGCGGAGCCAACGTGCTATAAACTCTATCTTAACCGGATGGGGACGGTCAACGGGAAGCGGGAAGGTCCGCGCCGCCCGGACCACACCATTGCCTTGCGAGCAGCTGATGAAGCCGTGGCGCGTGCATAAAACAGGTTGCCCCCTCTTTACCGGGGACGAGCTGTTGCTGCGCGCGGCCCTGCTGGGAAAAGACGAGGCTCTCGCGGCCTGGCGTGGGTGGAAGCAGCGCGCGGACCTGGACGCCCTGGATGTCAATGCCTCCCGCCTGCTGCCTCTGCTCTACGCCAACCTGCGCCGCCACGGGGTGTCGGACCCCTTGATGGCCCGGTTGCAAGGCGTCTACCGCTACAACGCCCTGCGCAACCAAGGCTTCCTGCGCGACCTGAACGGCGCGTTGCGGGTTCTGGCCGAACAGGGCATCCCGGTGATGGTGCTCAAGGGAATGGCCCTTGCCGTGGGCTGCTACGGCGATTTGGCCCTGCGGCCCATGCAGGACCTGGACCTCCTGGTAAAGCCCCAAGACGCTATTCGGGCCATGCGGGCGTTGATCGCCCAGGGATGGGCGCTCAATACGCCGCCGGGCGAATCGTTAGGCCCGGAGTTTGTAGCCAAGCGGATTGAATACTCCCTGAACAACCAGTTCGGCACCAAGATCGACTTGCACTGGGCGGCCAAGCAATTGCAAGAGCCGGTTCCGGAGGTTTCATATTGGGAGCAAACCGAGGAGCTGGAGGGCGCGGGAAGCGGAATATTAGCCCTGAATGCGACGGAATCGCTATTTTATGCCTTTACGCACAGCATCAAACATTTCGGCATCAACGCCCCCCGCATGCTGGCGGACATGCACTGCATAATAGGCAGGCGATATGCTGAGATAGATTGGGCCTGCCTGGAACAGAGAATCAGGCAGACCAACCTAATGCTGCCGGCGCGCAAGGTTCTGCGCTACCTTACCGACCTGCTGCACAGCGCCATACCCGCGTCGCTGCTGCGCCGCCTCGACTCAACACCCATAGCCGGACGTGAATGGCATACTTATTACGGGCTGAACCGTTCGCCCGAGAAATTGGGGAACATCCTTTTGCTGTTGATGAGGATGGCTAACGAATACCTGCAACAGAAGGAAAAAATAGGCCGAAAAGGCAAAAAGATGAGCCTGGCGGAGTATTTAAAATGGCGCTGGGGGCTCCGCGAGATGGGCCAGGTGCCCTCCGCCCTGCTGAGCAAAACTTGGGCTCACCTTCGCCGCGAGCTGGGGAGCCCGGCGGCGCGCCGGAAATAGACATCGGTCTCGTGGCGGCCGGCCGCAACGCCTCTGCAAAAACGATCGGGAGCCCTAGATAACGCCGCCCGCCAAACTCCAGGGGCCGCCGCCCATGGAGCCCGCCTAGACCGCGTTCCAGTCGGGCCGGCCCTGCTTGCAGGTGTAGGAGGCCAGCTCGTCGCCCAGCACCTTCTTGATCAGGGCGGTGGATTCCAATAGGGCGTCGAAGTCCACCCCCGTGGCCGCGCCCATCTCTTCCATTAGGTTGACCAGGTCCTCGGTGGGGATGTTGCCCATGGCCCCCACCGCGGTGGGGCAGCCGCCCAGCCCGCCCACCGAGGAGTCGAAGACCCGGCAGCCGGCCTGGTAGGCCGCATAGGCGTTGGCCAGGCCCAGGCCCCGGCTGTTGTGGAAGTGGGCGGCCAGGGGCAGGCCGGCGTGCTGTGCGCCCAGGCGGCCGAAGACCTCCCCCACCTGGCGGGGGTTGGCCATGCCGGTGGTGTCGCCCAGGGACACCTCGCGCACCCCCAGCTCGGCGTAGGCCGCGATGATGCGCTCCACCTGCTCCAGGGAGATGGCCCCCTCGTAGGGGCAGCCGAAGGCGGTGATCACGTAGCCCCGGAGGCTCTTGCCCGCGGCCAGGGCCTCGCGGGCGATCTCCTTGAAGCCCGCCAGGGAGTCCTCGATGGACATGGCCACGTTTTTCTGGTTGTGGGTCTGGCTGGCCGAAACGAACAAGGCCAGCTCGTCCACCGGGGTCCCCAGGGCCCGCAGGCAGCCCTTGAGGTTGGGCACCAGGGCGCTGTAGATCACCCCCGGGGCCTTGGTCATGCCGCCCAGCACCTCCATGGCGTCCTTGAGGTGGGGGATCACCTTGGGGTGCACGAAGGAGGTCACCTCGATGCGCTTCAGCCCGGTGGCGGACAGGCTGTCGATCAGGGCTATCTTGTCCTCGGTGGGGAAGAACACCGACTCGTATTGCAGGCCGTCGCGCGGGCCCACCTCTACCACAGTCACCGGATCGAGCTGCATGAATTCATCCTCCCTGGCATGACGAACGGCGCCGGAACAATGACCCTGCCGGCTCCCATGGCTGGGCTCCCCCCCGAGGCCAGACTCTAGGTGTCAAAACCAAATGGTCAATTCTAGCTTATTTCCGACTTAGACCTTGCGCCACAATCAATGAATTTGAACCCTAACCGCATACTGGAACTCATGCACCAATTCCTTGTTTGATTCGGCCGAGCGGGGAAGGTCAACAACCCAATCGAGGCGGGATGGAAGATTCTCGGACAGCGCCGCGCAAGCGGAAGGCCCAGGAGGCTCGCGGTGAGTAGGTGTCCCCATGCGCGGAACACACTGATTGACGCTCCCCTCGATTGCTTGTATAAGGAACCAACCGCGTGCCAGAAGGCAGCTTTCCCGCAATAATCCCTTAAGTCAGCTCACCACGGCCATGAAGGTCCACTCGTACAGGTGCGACTATGCTCCTTCATGGTTCGATTTTTCGGCTCTCACCCGGCGACGCTTCGCGGCTGCTTCGCCTGCTCTTGGCCGCCCTGATTTGTCTCCTGCTCGCCGCTTCCCAGGCCTTGGCCGGCCAGCGGCCCCTGGTGATCGGCTGCGGCGCGGACCGCTACTCCAAGGCCAAGCACTACCTCTCCTTTGCCAAGATGGCCCCCAACGTCTGGATCACCGAGCCCCTGGTCTATCGCGGCGACGACTACCGCCCCCGCCCCGGCCTGGTGGACCGTTGGGAGCGCCAGGGCCACAAGTATCGCCTGCACACCCGGCCGGGGGTGCGTTTCCACAACGGGGCCGAGTGGGACGCGGCCGCGCTCAAGCGCGCCCTGGAGATCAACGCCTACAACCGCTCCGAGACCCTGCGCGTCAAGCCGAACAGCTACCGCATCATCGACAAGCACACCCTGGAGGTGGAGACGGCCCACGACACGGTGCACTTCGCGGGCTTCCTGAGCCACCCCTTCGTGGCCGCCTACGCCCCGGGCACCGACTTCATCAACCACCCGGTGGGCACCGGGCCTTTCGTGTTCGAGGAATACAAGCGGGGCCGCTACATCAAGGTGCGGCGCAACGACAACTACTGGGGCGACAAGCCGCCCAATGAGCGGGTGATCTACCGCTTTTTGCCCGACCCCCAAACCCGGCTCCTGGCGCTCTTGAACGGCGAGTGCGACATCATCTTCCCGGTGGACCCCCAGATGCTGGCCTCCTTGCCGCCGGGCGGGCCGTACAAGAAAGTGGCCACGCCCCTGCGTTCCTACGTGGTCATGTCGGTGAACTGGCACGGCCAGGCGCCCTTTGACCTGCTCCAGGACGAGCGCCTGCGCCGCGCGGTGGCTTATGCCATTGACCGCAAAGTGATCGCCGACGCGGTGTATCAGGGCCTGGCCCGTCCGGCCAAGAGCATCCTGGCCCCCTGGTTCTGGGATCAGGGCGAGGACTTTCTCCAGGGCTACAACCACGACCCGGCCAAGGCCAAGCGTTTGCTGGACCAGGCCGGTTGGAAGCCCGGCCCGGACGGCATCCGGGTGAAGGACGGCCGCCGCCTCAAGCTTCGCCTGGTCTCGGGCTTCCCCACCGGCGCGGAGCTCAAGCCCTTGCCCGAGCTGATGCAGCAGATGCTTTTGAGCGTGGGCATTGAGGTGGAGGTGATCCAGACCGACGACATGGGCATGTACTACGGCACCTACATGGCCCCGGGCCAGGGCGATTTGTTCCTAGAGAAGTCGGGCAACACCTCGCCCACCCCGGCTTGGCTGCTCTATCTGCTCTACCACAGCAAATCGCCCTGGGTGGACTCAGGCTACAAGTGGGTGCTGCCCGGGGCCAAGTTCGACCGGGCGGTGGAGCGGGCCCAGCTCAGCGAGGATCCCGCCGTGGTGCGCGCGGCCATCCAGGAGGCCCAGCGGGTGCTGGTGGACGAAACTTGCTCGGTGATCCCGTTGCTGTTCGTGGCCAACGTGTACCTCACCAGGCCCGGCGTGGAGCTGGACCCGCGCCCCCGGGGCGGTTATGAGCACTTCGGCTACGCCCGCTTGCCGCGTTAGGTAGCGGCGTTGCTCAAGCTGATCGCCCGGCGCCTGGTCTGGCTGGTTTTCACTCTGCTGGGGGTGTCCTTCCTTTGCTTCTGTCTGTCGCATCTCTCGCCTGGCGAGACCGGCGACATGCTGCTCCGGCAGTCGGGCGGGGTCACTTCCTCGGAGTCGGCCCAGCGCTTCCGCCAGAGCCTGGGCCTGGACGATCCCCTTTTGGTGCGCTACGCCCGCTGGCTGAGCCATGCGGCCCGCCTGGACTTCGGCGAGTCCTTTGCCACCGGCGAGCCGGTGGGCCGCGAGATGCTGCGCCGCTTGCCCGCCACCCTCAAGCTCACCCTGGCCGCCTTTGGCCTCATGCTGGTGCTCAGCTTGGCGGTTGGGGTGGCCTCGGGCCTCAGGCCGGGCGGCCTCTTCGACCACATCGCCCGGGTGCTCTCCACCATCCTGGTGGCCCTGCCCAACTACTGGCTGGGCATGTTGCTCTTGTTTTTGTTCGCGGTGCATTGGAAGGTTTTTTCCGTGGTGGGCGGTACGGGACTCAAGGGCCTGGTGCTGCCCGCGTTCACCCTGGCCCTAGGCATGAGCGCTTTTTACGGCCGCATGGTGCGCGAGCGCCTCTTGGAGGTGATGAGCCAGGACTACATCCGCACCGCCCAGGCCAAGGGCCTGCCCCTGGGGGTGGTGCTCTACCGCCATGCCCTGCTCAACGCGATCATCCCCCTGCTCAACCTGTGGGGCATGAGCTTCGGTTTTCTTTTGGGCGGCTCGCTCCTGGTGGAGACGATCTTCTCCTGGCCCGGGGTGGCCAGCTTCGCGGTGCAGGCGGTGCTCAGCCGGGACTACCCGGTGACCCAGTGCTACGTGGTGTTCATGGCCGTGATCTTCACGGGCAGCAATTTGGTGGTGGACCTATTGCAGACCCTGGCCGACCCCAAGCTGCGGCGCAAGGCCGCCCAAGAAGGCGGGGCCTAGCATGGCCGCCATGCGGCGTAACTTGAGCCTGTGGCTGGGCGGCGGGCTGGTGGCCCTGCTTTTGATCACCGCCTTGGCCGGGCCCTGGCTGGCCCCGCACGACCCGCTCAAGATAAACCTGGCCGCCCGCCTGGCCCCGCCCAGCTGGGACTATCCCCTGGGGGCCGACCCCCTGGGCCGCTGCGTGCTTTCCCGCCTGCTCTACGGCTGCCGCACCTCCCTGGCCGTGGGGATGCTGGTCTCGGCCGGGGTGATGCTGTTGGGCCTGGCCTTGGGCCTGGCCGCGGGGCTCTCGGGCAAACACGGCGACTTCTGGCTCATGCGTTTGGTGGACATCGTGCTGGCCTTCCCCTCCCTGGTGCTCACCCTGGCGGTGATCGGCCTGCTGGGGCCCAGCCTGCCCGCCGCCGCGGTGGCCCTGTGCCTGAGCTGGTGGCCGGTCTACGCCCGCCTGGTGCGGGGCCTGGTACTCTCGGCCAAGGAGCGGGAGTTCGTCCTGGCCGCCCGCCTGGTGGGCACCCGGGGCCCGGCCCTGGTACGCCGCCACATCCTGCCCTCGGTGATGCCGCCGGTGATGGTCCTGGCCAGCCTGGAGACCGGCACCATGGTGCTGGTGCTGGCGGGCCTTAGCTTCCTGGGCCTGGGGGCCCAGCCGCCTTTGCCCGAGTGGGGGGCCATGCTCAACGAGGCGCGCTCCTACATCTACACCGCGCCCCATCTGCTGGTGGCGCCGGGGGTGGCCATCTTCCTCACCGTGCTGGGCTTCAACCTGCTGGGCGAGGGCCTGCGCGACGCCCTGCGCATCCAAGAGGCGGTGCGCTGATGAGCCTCCTGTCCATCGAGGACCTGCGCATCAGCTTCCCCGGCCATCCCAAGCCCAGCGCGCCGGTGCGGGGCCTGAGCCTCAGCCTGGAGCGGGGCTCGGTGCTGGGTTTGGTGGGCCAGAGCGGCTCGGGCAAGAGCCTCAGCGCCCTGGCCATGATGGGCATGGTGCCCCGGCCGGGGCGCATCAGCGGGGGCCGCATCTCCCTGGACGGCATGGAGCTGACTCGCCTGAGCCCGTCCCAGTACCGCCATGTGCGCGGCCGTCAGATGTTCCTCATCTTCCAGGGCAGCTCGGCGGCGCTCAACCCGGCGCTCACCGTGGGCAAGCAGCTGGCCGAGGTGCTGGTGCATTTGCGGGGGGCCTCCTGGCGCGCGGCCCGGGCTGGCGCGGGCGGGCTGCTGGAGCAGGTGCGGGTGGACCCGCGCCATCTGGGCTCCTACCCCTTCGAGCTCAGCGGGGGCATGCGCCAACGGGTACTGGTGGCCATGGCCCTGGCCATGGAGCCCCAGCTCATCATCGCCGACGAGCCCACCACAGGCCTGGACGTGATCACCCAGGGCGAGATACTGGCCCTGTTCGCGGATCTCAGGCAACGCATCCCCGGCGGGATGATCCTTATCTCCCACGACCTTCGGGTGGTGGCCAGCCTGGCCGACCACATCGCGGTGATGCACCAAGGCCGCGTCGTGGACCAGGCCCCCACCGCCTTGCTGCCCGCCCGGGCCCGCCACCCCCACACCCGCGAGCTCTTGGCCGCGGGCCACGCCTTTTCCCTGGCAGAGCCATGCTGAGGGTGGAGGCGCTCAGCAAGTCCTTTGCAGCGCCCGGCGGGGAGCTCAAGGCCCTGGACAGCGTGTCACTGGAGCTGGAGGCTGGCCAGTGCGTGGGCGTGGTGGGCGAGAGCGGCGCGGGCAAAAGCACCCTGGCCCGCTGCATCCTGGGGGTGGAGCGACCCAGCGGAGGGCGGGTGGTCTTCCAGGGACGCGAGGTGGCCGCCATGAGCCGGCAGGAGCGCCAGGGCCTGTGGCAACGGGCCCAGATCATCTGGCAGGAGCCGGGCCTGGTGTTGAACCCGCACCAAAAGGTGGGGCGCATCGTGGCCGAGCCCCTGATCAACCTGGCCTCCCTGTCACGGCGGCAACGGCAGGCCCGGGTGGGCGAGCTCCTGGAGCAAGTGGAGCTGGAGCCAGCCCTGGCAGGGCGCTTCCCGCATCAGCTCAGCGGCGGCCAGGCCCAGCGTGTGTGCATCGCCCGGGCCCTGGCTTCCAACCCACGTCTGCTCATCTGCGACGAGCCGGTCTCGGCCCTGGACCTGCCCTTGCAGCTCAAGGTGATGGAGCTTCTGGACGGCCTGCGCCGCGAGCTGGGCCTGGGCCTGCTACTCATCACCCACGACCTGGGCATCGCCCGCCGCTACTGCGCGCGGGTGAGCATCATGCTCCGGGGCCAGGTGGTGGAGCAGGGCCCGGTGGCCGAGGTGCTGGGCCGCCCCCGCCACGAGTACGCCCGCCAGCTCCTGGCCGCCACCCCCCGCCTGCCCTGGTAGCCCGGCCCATAAAAAAGGCGGCCCCCCGAAGAGGGCCGCCGGGACCGATGCGCGCCGCGGGTTAGGCGGGATGCTCTTCCAACATGTTGATGAACTCCGCGCGGGTCCGAACCTTGGGCGCCACCGCCACCAGAATCTGACAGGGCTCGGGGCCGTGGATCTCCTGGCCGATCTCGGCGCCGGCTGGGACCAGGGCAACGCTGCCCGGGTTCATCACCCCGCGCACCGAGCCATCGCCCTGAAAGATGTCGCAGCTCCCCTTCACGCACACGATCAACAGTTCCATGGGATGGGAGTGGGCGGGATAAAAACCGGGCGGGATGATCATGGCGTGGCTGCTCAGGTGCTCGCCGTGCAGCATGGGCGCCAAATCGCCTTCCACCCCGGTGGGGTAGTACTTGAGGGCGTCCCAGTCTTCAATGAGTTCCATGGTGCCCACGTTCTTGATCTCTGACATTTTCTTCTCCTCGCCTGGAGCCGGTCTAGAACCAAGCATTGATGCCCACCAATACGTTGAAGCCGGGATAGGGGTAAATGGACTCGGAGCCCGGGCTGCCCCCGGCGCTGCCGTAGGCCTGCTGATCGAAGATGTTGTTGGCCGCCACGAACAGCTCCACACCGGGCTTCCAATCCTCGAAGCGCTTGATGTAGCGCGCGTTGAGCACCCAGAAGCCGTCCTCCTCCACGGTGTTGGCGTAGTTGAAGTAGCGCTTGCCGGTGTAGACCGGGTTCAGGGAGATGTCGCCCCAAACCTTGTTGCGGTAGCCGGCGTAGACCGAGAACATCATGTCCGGCACGCCGTTCAAATGGTTGCCGTCGTAGCTCACGCCCTCGCTGACGAAATCCACGAACTTGGCTTGCTGGTAGGTGAAGCTGCCCGTGGCGTAGAGGCCGTTGGCCCAGCGGGCGTTGACGCCGAGCTCCACGCCCTTGGAGCGGGTCTTGCCCGCGTTCTCGTACTGGGAGCCCGGGGTGGGGTCGGGCCGGACGAACTTGTCGTGCACGTCGTTCCAGTAAAAGGCCAGGTTGTAGTCCAACCAGCTCAAGGGTTGGCCGCGCAGGCCCACCTCGTAGGCGTAGATGCGCTCGGGGTTCAGATCGCCGCTGGTGGCCGCCGCCGCCACCCGGGCCGGGCTCTTGAAGCCGGTGTTGTAGCCGGCGAACACGTTGATGGCCTGGTTGAAGGTGTAGGTGGCCCCGATCTTGGGGCTGAAGGCGCTGTTGGACTGGTTCCAGGTGTTGGGGCCGGGGTTCACGTGGCCCACCTGGTCCTGCTCGTAGTTGTCGTAGCGCAGGCCCGCGGTGACGGTGAACTCCTCGGTGATGCCCAGCTCGTCCTGCACATAGCCCGACCAGGTGGTGTCCTTGCGGTCGCGGTCGCCGGTGAGTTGGCCGATATTGTTGCCGTTGGCCTGGTTAAGGGTGGTGTGGATGGTGTGATAGCGGTACTCGCCGCCCACCACCAGCTTGTTGGCCATGCCCCAGAGGTTGTGGTTCATGGTGAAGTTGATCTCCGGGTGGGCCTCCCACTCGTCGTAGCGGTGCCAGCCGTACCAGAACATCTCGGTCAGCTCGTCCTTGAACTCCACCTTGGCCTTGAGCACGTGGGGGCCGAAGTTCTGGTCATAGGTGAAGGCGGCCAGCTTCTCGGTCTCGTGCAGGGTGTTGTCCGGGCCGGGGTTTTGGGTGGGGTCGGACTCCCACTGGGCCTTGGTAAGGCTGTTGGCATAGTTGGCTTCGGTGTCGAAGTAGGAGCCGTGGAAGGCCACCGTGGCGTCGAAGGGCAGGTTGTAGGCCACCCGGGTGTAGACGTTGTTGTCGCGCATATAGGTGCGCTCCTGGTAGGCGTCCTGGCGCTTCATGGAGGCGTCCACCAAGTACTCCCAGTTGCCTTGGGAGCCGTTGAGCACCGCGTAGCCGTTGCCCCCGCCGAAGCTGCTGAGAGCCACCCCGGCCTTGCCCTCGGCCGGCTTTTTAGCCACCCGGGTGATGATGTTGATCACCCCGCCGATGGCCTGGTCGCCGTACTCGGCCGAGGGGGTCTTGACCACCTCGATGCGCTCCACGTCGTGCAGGGCCAGGCGCGGGGGCACGATGTATCCGTTGCCCTTGTTGAACTCCACGCCGTTGACCAATACGCGCATGGCCCAGGCGCTCACCTCGCCGCCGCGCGAGGACATCAGGCCGTCCTCGTCGATGCCGTAGGCGCTGGCAGGGATGTAGATGCCCGGGATGTTCACCTCGCGCAGCACATCGAACACGCTGTAGTTGCCGGGGTAGCGTTCGATCTGCTCGCGGGTGACCACCGCCACGTTGGTGGGCATCTTGTCCACCTCGGTGGATATCTTGGAGGCGGTCACCGTGATGTCGCCGGGGTTGGTAACCGTGTCTTTGGCCCCGGCGGGCAGGGCCAGGGTAAGCATGAGCCCGGCGGCAAGGCACAGCGCCGCCCAGGACCGCCGGGCCTTGGGGATTCGGGTTGTTTTCTCAGCCAGCATCTTCTCGCTCTCTCCTTTGGGTTGGGTGAGGGGCCTTCGCCCCAGGGCGGAGAGAGCCTTCGGCCACATTGACGCCATGGCCGGCGCGGCGATATACATAAATAAGGATCTCCTTCGCCATGAGGGACGATTCGCACCGAAGGCAGCCCGACGACTTGCCAGGAGACGGGCTGCCTTCACCATTAAAAAAAGCCAAGGGGCCGGTAGGGACTGCTGTCCCGGCCAGGCCTCCTTGGCTTTAGCTTTTTCGACTTATTTTTTCTTAACTCAACGCGCGCCGCTTCTTGCGCCGCTTTCGCGCACCCTTTCTAGCTCGGCGTCAAAATGTTGTCAAGCGAAAGCATGTGTTGGCCCACCCCTGGCCCACCGGAAGGCATTGCTTAAGCCCAACAAAAGGAAAAAACATATAATTTTGCAAGGCTAGATCACAACCGGCGGGAGAGGCCGATGCATGCCTGCCAAGCAGCTCATATGGCAGGCGGCCGACACCTTGTTGGTTTTAGGACTGGGGCTTATTGGGCTCCGCGTTTTTGAATGCACCGAGTACGCTATCGCGCCCAGTGTTTTTGCCACGCTTACCTTGAAAAGATTGACCGGCGCCCTCATGGAAGGCACCGGCCATATAACTTATTGAAATAATTTGGTGCCGAAGGTGAGACTCGAACTCACAAGGCCTCAAGGACCGGGGGATTTTGAGTCCCCTGCGTCTACCAATTCCGCCACTCCGGCATCCAGCCATTTATAGGCCCCAGATGGTGATTGGTCAAGGGCCAGAATGGGTTTTATGCCTTCCCGGAGCGCCGGTAGGCCTTGTTCCCCGCAGCCGGGTGAGTTAAAAAGGTAATGGTACCAGTCCACGAACCAGCAGGGAGACCAGCACATGGACCTCAGCCAAGCCGAGGTGCTCTTCGACGCATCCCAGATCGCCGGGCAGCTCGACGCCATGGCCCGGGACATCGCCGCCGGCGAGGGCGAGGCCGGGGATCTTTGCCTGGTGGGCATCCGCACCGGGGGGGCGGTGCTGGCCAAGCGCTTGCAGGCGCTTTTGGAGAGCATTTTGGGCGCGCCGCCGGACACCGGGATCATGGACATCACCCTGTACCGCGACGACTGGACCATGCTGCACAAGCGCCCCAAGGTGGGCACCACCGAGATCGCCTTTGACATCGAGGAGCGCCGGGTGGTGCTGGTGGACGACGTGCTCTACACCGGCCGCACGGTGCGCGCCGCCTTGGACGAGCTGATGGATTTCGGGCGCGCCCGGCGCATCGAGCTGGCCGTGCTCATCGACCGGGGGGGCCGGGAACTGCCCATCCAGGCCGACTACCGGGGGGCTCGGGCCGAGGGGGGGCCGGATCAAGTCATGGAAGTGCTGCTGGTCGAGGAGGGGCACCCCCGCGACCAGGTGGTGCGCCTGCCCCGCTAGCCCTCCAAAACCGCTCCAAAACAAGTCTTGTGATGATTACAGGGCCTTGGGCGTGCATGAGGGTTCATTCACTATTATTGTTGCCAAGAAAGAAATTGACAGCCTATAGCAAATGTGTATACACATAGTACCTTGTGAAGAGGGCTACAACCCCCCTTATACGTGGAAAATCTATGGATTTTCTTCCTTTAGGGCAAACCATTAGAAAGCCAGAGGAAGCTCATGGCAGCAGCCAAGCAAGTCACCGGCGCGGTGATGGTCGTGGGTGGCGGCATCGCGGGAATGCAAGCCGCCCTAGACCTGGCCAATTCCGGCTACTACGTCTATTTGGTAGAAAAGAGCCCGGCCATTGGTGGGGTCATGTCCCAGTTGGACAAGACCTTCCCCACCAATGACTGTGCAATGTGAATTATCTCCCCTAAACTGGTCGAGGTCGGCCGGCACATCAACATAGAGCTCCTGACCAACTCCGAGGTTCAGGAAATCGAAGGGGACGAGGGCAACTTCACGGTTAAGGTTGCCATGCATCCCCGCTTCATCGACATGGACAAGTGCATCGCCTGCGGCGCGTGCTACGACAAATGCCCCAAGCGCATCCCCAACGAGTACAACGAGGGGTTGGACAAGCGCAAGGCGGCCTATGTGCGTTACGCCCAGGCGGTTCCGCTGAAATACTCCATCGACAAAGACAACTGCATCTACTTCCAGAAGGGCAAGTGTAAGGCTTGCCAGAAGTTCTGCCCCACCGGGGCGGTGGACTTCGAGATGCAGGAGGATAACCGGGAGCTGAAGGTCGGTTCGGTGATCATCAGCGCCGGGTTCCGTCCCTTTGATCCCAGCCCCTATGCGCAGTACTCCTACGCCAACTTCCCCAACGTGGTGACGGCGCTGGAGTTCGAGCGCATCCTGGCCGCCAGCGGCCCCTGGATGGGCCACCTGGTGCGGCCCTCCGACGAGGCCGAGCCCAAGAAGATCGCCTGGATCCAGTGCGTTGGCTCCCGCGACATCAACGCCTGCGACCATCCCTACTGCTCGGCGGTGTGCTGCATGTACGCCATCAAGGAGGCGGTGATCGCCAAGGAGCACTCCAAGACGGACTTGGACGCGGCCATCTTCTATATGGACATGCGCACCTTCGGCAAGGACTTCGAGCGCTACTACGACAACGCCAAGGAAGATGGGGTGCGCTTCATCCGCAGCCGCATCCACTCCATCAGCCAGCTCGATAACAAGTCCTTGCAGATCGAATACGCCACCGAGGACGGCCAGGCTCTGCTGGAAGAGTTCGACATGGTGGTATTGAGCCAGGGCTTGGAGGTCTCGCCCGAGACCGCGGCCATGTGCCGCCAGCTGGGCATCGAGCTCAACAGCACCAGCTTCATCGACGTGGATTCCTTCGCGCCGGTGTCCACCAGCCGTCCGGGGGTCTATGTCTGCGGCGCCTTGGCCGGGCCCAAGGACATCCCGCTCAGCGTGATGGAGGCCTCGGCGGCGGCTTGCGCCGCGGCGGGCAACCTCTCCAGCGCCCGGGGCAGCATGACCAAGGAACAGGTCATCCCCGAGCAGCAGCAGGTGGCCGGCGACCAGCCCAAGGTGGGCGTGTTCGTCTGCTCCTGCGGCATCAACATCGCGGGCGTGGTGGACGTGGCCGGGGTGGTGGAATACGCCAAGACCCTGCCCTACGTCACCTACGTGGAGAACAACCTGTTCTCCTGCTCGCAGGACACCCAAGACAAGATCGCGGCCACGGTCAAGGAACAGGGCCTCAACCGCGTGGTGGTGGCCGCCTGCACCCCGCGCACCCACGAGCCCCTGTTCCAGGAGACCCTGGTGGCGGCCGGCCTGAACAAGTACCTGTTCGAGATGGCCAACATCCGCAACCAGGACTCCTGGGTGCATTCGGACCAGCCCGAGATGGCCACCGAGAAGGCCAAGGACCTGGTCCGCATGGCCGTGGCCAAGGCCGCGCTGCTCAGCCCCTTGCAGGAGGTGCAGCTGGAGGTCGACCCGGGCGCCATGGTCATCGGCGGCGGCCTGGCCGGCATGAACGCGGCCCTGGAGCTGGCCAAGCAGGGCTACTCCTGCCACCTGGTGGAGCGCGACAACGCCCTGGGCGGCAACGCCCGCTCCTTGCGCGCCACGGCCAAGGGCGAGGACGTGGCTTCCTACCTGGCCGAGCTGACCGAAAAGGTGGAGAACGAGCCTCTGATCACCACCCACCTGGGCTCGGTGATCAAGGACGTGGACGGCTTCGTGGGCAACTTCAAAACCACCCTGGCCGGCGACTCCGGCGAGGAGGTGGTGGAGCACGGGGTGGCCATCATCGCCACCGGCGCGGCCGAGTACAAGCCCAACGAATACGCCTACGGCAGCCATCCCAAGGTGATGACCCACCTGGAGATGGACGACGGGCTCGTCTCCGGAGAGTTGGACCCCAAGAAGGTCAACTCCCTGGTGCTGATCCAGTGCGTGGGCTCCCGCGAGCCCGAGCGCCCCTACTGCTCCAAGGTCTGCTGCACCCACTCGGTGGAGACGGCGCTGCACTTCAAGGAGGAGAACCCCGAGTGCCAGGTGGTGATCCTCTACCGCGACATCCGCACCTTCGGCGAGCGCGAGCTCTTGTACAAGGAGGCCCGCTCCAAGGGCGTCTTGTTCGTGCGCTACGACGTGGACCAGAAGCCCGTGGTGGAAGCCGACGGCGACGGCCTCAAGGTGGCGGTGCGCGACCACGTGCTGGGCCGCGAGCTCCTCATCGAGGCCGACCTGGTGGGGCTGGCCACGGCCATCACCAGCCACAAGGCCACGGACCTGGCCCAGATGTTCAAGGTGTCCATGGACGCCGACGGCTGGTTCCTGGAGGCCCACCAGAAGCTCCGCCCGGTGGACTTCGCCACCGACGGCGTGTTCATGGCCGGCCTGTGCCATTATCCCAAGCCCATCGAAGAGGCGGTGGCCCAGGCCCAGGCTTCGGTGGCCCGCGCGGTGACGGTGCTCTCCAGCAAGGAGATGATGCTGCCGGGCACCGTGGCCGTCATCGAGCAGAACAAGTGCGTGGGCTGCGGGGTGTGCTGGACGGTGTGCCCCTACCAGGCCATCAGCCAGGACGAGAACGGCCTGGCCGTGGTCAACGAGGCCCTGTGCAAGGGCTGCGGCACCTGCGTTGCTTCCTGCCGCTCGGGCGCACCCAACCTGCGCGGCTTCACCAACCAGGGCGTCATGGCCCAGATCATGGCTCTGTAGCAGATAGGACGGTACGGTTCCATGAGCGATAATTCCCAGTTCCAACCACGCATCGCGGCGTTCCTGTGCAACTGGTGCTCCTACGGCGCGGCCGACCTCGCCGGGGTGAGCCGGTTGCAGTACCCGCCCAATATTCACGTGATACGCATCCCCTGCACCGGCCGCATGAGCCCCAAGTTCATCTTGCAGGCCTTCCGCCAGGGAGTCGACGGAGTGTGGGTCAGCGGCTGACACCCGGGCGATTGCCACTATATTGCTGGCAACCTCTTCGCCCGGCGGCGGTTCGCCGTCCTCAAGAATCTCCTGGAGTACGTTGGCATTGAACCCGGTCGGCTGCATTTCAGCTGGATCTCATCCGCCGAGGCCACCAAGTTCCAAGACACGGTGATCGAGGTGACCGAGTCGGTCAAGGCTCTGGGCCCGGCCAAGCACATGATCAAAGACGTCCGGAAGGTGGCCTGATGGAAGCGGTGGCTGAAAAAATCAGGGAAGCCGCGGCCAAGCTACTCAGCGAAGGCAAGGTGGATTGCGTGATCGGCTATGCCCAGGGCACGGTGCCCATGCGCGACTACCCCTACTTCGCCTACACCCCGGAAGAAGCCCAAAACCTGACTTGGTCGCCCTTTTGCTGTAACAACCTGGCCAACTTTTTGATCCGCCGCCCCAAGGGCGAGATCGGCAAGGTGGCCATCGTGGCCCAGGGCTGCGTGAGCCGCAGCATCGTGGGGCTGATTAAGGAAAACCAGATCGCCCGCGAGGATGTCTACATCCTGGGCGTGCCCAGCCCGGGCATGGTGGACCGCCGCAAGGTGGCCGAGCGCTTCCCGCTGAAAACCATCACCGAGGTGACGGTGGACGGCGAGGATCTCATCGTCAAGGGCAACGGTTTCGAGGAGCGCATCTCCCAGAAGGAAGTGCGCCGCGACAACTGCTACACCTGCGTGCAGCGCAACCCGGTGATCGTCGACGAGATGATGGCCGAGGAGGGCCCCTCCGACTGGGGCGGCAACATCGACGCGGTGGCCGCGCCCTGGGAGAAGCTCGAGCCGGCCCAGCGCTGGGAAGCCTTCATCGACGAGGTCGACTCCTGCATCCGCTGCTACGCCTGCCGGGACGCCTGCCCCCTGTGCTACTGCCACGTGTGCTTCGTGGACGAGTCCATGCCCCAGTGGTGCGGCAAAACCCAAGACGAGGCCGACGTGGCCACCTTCCATATCCTGAGGGCCTTCCACTGCGCCGGCCGCTGCACCGACTGCGGGGCCTGCGAGAGCGCCTGCCCCCAGGGCATCAAGGTGCGCCGCTTCACCAGCAAGATCGAGAAGGACGTCCGCGAGCTCTACGGATACTCGCCGGGCATGGACCTGGAAGAGACGCCGCCCCTGAGCGTCTATCGGCCCAACGATCCCCAGGAATTCATCAAGTAGGAAGGCTTAGCCATGGCTGACAAGATACTGGCCAAAGACAAGCTGGCCGACTTCCTGGGCAAACTGCAGGCCGATTACGAGGTCTACGCGCCCCAGGAGGTGGAAGGCAAGGCCCAATGGGCCCCCTTGGAGGACGCCGGCAAGGCCCTCTGGGAGTTTTCCAACACCAGCATGAGCCCCAAGGACTTCTTCTTCCCCCAGACCGAAGTCCTGATGCGCTTCAAGAACGTCCAGGACCACGAGAGCGGGATGGTCATGGAGGCCGAGCCGCCCCTGGACAAAAAACGCCTGCTTCTTAACATCCGTCCCTGCGACGCCAAGGCCTTCCAGGTCCTGGACCTGATCTTCGTGCAGGACGAGATGACCAACGACCTGTACTGGAAGGACAAGCGGGACATGACCACCCTGGTGGGCCTGGCCTGCTCCGATCCTTGCCCCAGCTGCTTCTGCACCTCCATGAACTGCGGCCCCGCCTCCACCACCGGCCTGGACGCCCTGCTGTTCGACCTGGGCGACAAGCTCCTGGTGCGCTCCCTGACCGAAAAGGGCGAGGCCGTGGCCGAGGGCCTGGACGACGCCGCCGAGGGCGACACCGCCGCGGCCGCCGAGCAGGCAACCACCGCCGAGGGCAAGATCAGCTCTTCGGTGGGCATGGACAACGTGAACTCGCGCTCGGTGATGGAGCTCTACGAGGCGGGCATGTGGGACCGGGTGTTCGAGAACTGCCTCAACTGCGGCACCTGCACCTACGTCTGCCCCACCTGCCACTGCTTCGACATTCAGGACGAGACCCAGGGCACCGAGGGCCGCCGGGTGCGCAACTGGGACAATTGCATGAGCTGGCTGTTCACCATGCACGGCACCGGCCACAACCCCCGGGGCACCAAGAAAGACCGGGTGCGCCAGCGGTTCATGCACAAGTTCAAGTACATTCCGGTCAAGCGCGGCGGCGAGATCGGCTGCGTCGGTTGCGGGCGGTGTGTGGTGCTCTGCCCGGTGAACATCGACGTGCGCCGCGTCGTCAACGACATGAACGCTTAGCGCAAAGGCCAAGAAGTTATGCGTAACACATACGTTCCCTATCCGGTCCGCATAAAGAAGGCCGAGGTGGCCACCGAGGACAAGCAGCTGAAGACCTTTCTCCTGGAGTTCATCAACGAGCAGGAGGGCGAGGACTTCAACTACATCCCCGGTCAGTTCGCCGAGCTGAGCGTTTCGGGCTACGGCGAGATCCCCATCGGCATAGCCAGTAGCCCCACCGAGGGCAACGACCTCTTGTTCACGGTGAACAAGGTGGGCAGCGTGTCCACCCAACTGCACAACATGAACGAGGGCGACATCATGGGCGTGCGGGGTCCGCTGGGCAACAGCTACCCCCTCAAGGAGATGGAGGGCAAGAACATCGTCATCGTGGCCGGCGGCTTCGCGGTGACCACCCTGCGCTCCACCATGATCTGGCTGCTGGACCCGGCCAACCGCTCCAAATACGGCGACATCACCTTTATCTACGGCGCGCGCACCCCGGGCCTGCTGCTCTATGAAGACGAGTGGCGTTCCTGGCGGGAAAGCGGCCAGGCCAACGTGAACATCACCATCGACCGCGAGGCCGAGGGGTGGGACGGCCTGGTGGGCTTCGTGCCCACGGTTTGCGAAGAGGTGGCCCCCAAGCCCGACGACGCGGTGGCCCTTATCTGCGGCCCGCCGGTGATGATCCGCTTTACCCAGCCGGTGTTCGACAAGCTGGGCTGGCAGCCCGAGCAGATCGTGATGAGCCTGGAGAACCGCATGAAGTGCGGTATCGGCATTTGCGGCCGCTGCAACGTGGGGCCGGAGTATGTCTGCAAGGACGGCCCGGTCTTCACCAAAGCCCATCTGGACCAGCTTCCCAAGGAATACTAGGAGACGCAATCCCGGCCCGGAGACATCGATAAAAGTTTGCTTCCGGGCCGGGATTGATATAGGTTAACAATGAATGAATGCCCGGCTGCGCGGTAAGCTATAGGCTTTTCGGGCCGGCAACCCAGCACAAGCAGCGGGCGGGGCGATAGTCGACTAAGCGGCTTCCCGTCCGGTCATTCTGGGAGAGGATGAATGAGCCAAGAGCCGATCAAACTGGGCAAACGCGAGTCCAAACTGCGCGTGGACCCCAAATGGGCCGATGTGTGCCTCACCTGCGGCACCTGCGCCGGCGGCTGTCCCGTCACCGGCGTCGACGGCATGGACCCCCGCAAGGCGGTGCGCATGGCCGCCCTGGGGCTTGACGACGAACTGATCAACTCCCGCTTCCCCTGGGTCTGCACCCTGTGCGGGCGCTGCGAGCGCGCCTGCCCCATGGGCGTGGAGATCCTGGCCATGATGCGCACCGCGCGCGGCCTGCGTGAGCGGGACAAGGTGCCCGGACCGATCCACAAGGGCACCATGATGTCCATGGAGCGGGGCAACAACCTGGGTATCCCCTACGACGACTGGCTGTTCCTGCTGGCCGACATGTCCAAGGAGATGGAAGACGAGGGCTTCCCCGGCTTCTACGTTCCGGTGGACAAGGTGGGCGCCCGGGTCATCTCCACGGTGAACTCCAAGGAGCCCTTCGGCGAGCCGGACGACATGAAGTTCTGGTGGAAGATCTACTACGCCGCCCATGAGAGCTGGACCGTTTCCAGCGAGAACTGGGAGGGCGTTACCTGGGGCCTGTTCGGCGGGGACGACGAGTCCATGAAGGAGCAGGCGCGGCGGGTCTTGGAGAACGCCCGCAAGGTGAAAGCCGAGGTGCTTCTCCTACCCGAGTGAGGCCACGCGTACTTTGGAACTAGGCTTAGTTTCAAAAAGTGGTTCCCCGAGGTCTTCGAAGAGTTCAAGGTTATGAACATCTTCGAGCTGATGATGGAATACATTAAGGAAGGCCGGGTCAAGATCGACCGCGAGAAGTTCGCGGGCAAGCTTGCCACCGTGCACGACCCCTGCAACTACGGCCGCAAGAGCGAGAAGGCCTTTGGCAAGGCCTACTACGACGAGATCCGCTGGATCACCGACCAGATTTGCGACACCTGGGTGGACACCTATCCCACCAGGGAAAACAACTTCTGCTGCGGCGCGGGCGGCGGCGCCTGGGCCATGCCCTACACCAACGAGCGCCTCTACTACGGCCGCAAGAAGGCCGAGCAGATCGAGCAGACCGGGGCCGAGATCGTGGTGGCCCCCTGCCACAACTGCCGCGACCAGATCATGAAGGCCTTGACCAAGGAGTATGATCTGGAGATCGAAACCTTCTACCTCTGGGAACTGCTGGCCGAAGCCATTATAGTAGAGCCCTGGAGCGAGGAAGAGGTCGAGAAGGCCCACGCCGAGGCCGAGGCCCAGTGGGAGCACTTCGGGGTCGAGCTGGACGACGACTGGGAGCCCCCCGAATAGGCATCTGACCCAACAAGCAACCCTCAGGGGCCGCTCCATCCGGGGCGGCCCCTGATCTTTTTGGGAGCAAGGCATGGCCGAGATCAAATCAGCTTTGGAGATCGCCCTGGAGCGCGCCGCCGCCCTGGGAGCGGGCGAGGACGACAGCCGCCGCGAGGCCGAGGAACAGGGCCGCGCCCTGGCCCGCCGGTTGCTGGAGGGCGAGGCCCCGGCCGCGGAGCTGACCGCCCTGGAGCCCGGCCCCGCGCGCCAGGGAGCGGCCCGGGCTTTGCTGGAAGCTCTGTCCGATGACCGCGCGGAGGCCCTGGATGGCTTGCGGGTATTGGCCGGCGAAGCGGGAGAGGGGGCCTGGCAAGCGGTGGCCCGGGCTCTGGACCAGCGGGCCGAGGCCCGCGAGGCCTTGCACGCCGAGCTGGCCGCCGAGATGAGTGGCGAGCTGGCCGGGCTGCGCATAGGCGGGCCGGCCCTGCGCCCCAACCCCCTGGCCCACCCTGACCATGCCGCCCGCGCCAGCCAGGCCCTGAGCGGCCCCCAGGCCGCGCTCCGGGCGGCGGGCGACGAACTGCTGGCCGCCCTGTAGAGTGGGGATGCGGCCGCCGAGCCGCATGAATGGAGGAGAGGGAAATGAGCAGATCCGAGGAGCTGGCCGAAATACGGGCCGGATACCAGAAGTATTTTGAGCATCAGCCCGAGCACGGCGGCTTGTTCATGGCCCATTTCGAGGCGGTCTACCAAGGCTCGGCCCTCGAAGCCAAGACCAAGCATCTCATCGCCCTGTGCGGCGGGATTATCGCCGGTTGCAAAGGCTGCATATTGGGCCAGAGCGACATGGCGCTGCAAAAGGGAGCCACGGCGCAAGAAGTGCTGGAGGTGTGCTCCATCGCCATGTCCTTGGGGGGCACTCTGGCCGGTTCGCAGGTGGCCATGGTGATGCAGCTTTTGGAAGAGCGCGGCCTGCTGGAGCAGGGCTAGCCCCAATCAGCCCAGTCTAGGGACCCCCTGAAAAACGCCCGCCTGGTTCATCGCCGGAATTAAGGCTGGACAGCGGCCCTCGGGGCCAGGAGAAAACACATCATGATGAAAGAGCAGGAGCTTTTGGCCAAGGCCACGGAATTGCAAGCGCGGGGTTGGGAGGTGCTAAGCCGCCTGGGCCTGCGCGAGCGCTGGGCCCGCGTGGGGCGGCCGGTGCTGGTGGGGTCGCTACGCTTCGGCCTGATGCGCCATCCCAACCTGGACCTGGAGATATACACCGAGACCCCCCGGATGGCCGATGGCTTCGCGGTAATCAGCGAGCTGGCCCAGGTGCCCGGGGTGCGTTCGGTGTTCTTTCTGAACGCCATGGACACCCCGGACCAGGGCCTGTATTGGCGGGTGGACTACGAGGACGAGCGTGGCGACCTGTGGGACATCGACAACTGGCTGGTGGCCCACGACCACCCCAACGCCGGGCTGGCCGACGGCCTGGCCGCCGCCCTGGAGGCCAAGCTGACCGACGAGCATCGCCTGGCGGTGCTTGCCATTAAAAGCGCCCAGGAGCGCGCCAACAAGGCCCGGGGGGTGGATATCTACAAGGCGGTGATGACCGCCGGGGTGACCACGCCCGAGGAGTTCGAGCAATGGCGAGCGGCCAACCCGCCCGCCGAGATCGAGACCTGGCAGCCCTAGCCCGGCCAAGGGCCGCGTCTGGAGCATGGGGACCAGCCTTATATTCGGAGACAAAAAAATACCGGGCACTGAGTGCAGCGCCCGGCGGTTAGTTCCCCCAAGGGAGAAAGGCATCGTTTTCGGAGCCTGTATGTAACATACTGGATCGACAGAAGGAAAAACAGGTAGTGAAAAGGGGAGAAGGATGCCTACTCAGCTGGTTGGGGCATCGCCTCGTCAGGTGTGGATTTCTCACTGTCCTGATAAGCACCCATAGCAGATTTGGAGAACTGAGAAAGCTCCCTGAGCCGACTTTCAACATTCTCGGATGTCGTGCCCTTATCAAACATGATTTCTTGTGCTTTCCACATGTGGACTAAAAAAGTTTCAAGAGGAGGGAAAATGATTGTTTTCCCATTAGGAACATTACTGCGTACGTATTCATATGTAAGCTTCCAGTTCTCGATAGCCGCGTTGAAGACAAGGGCCTGAAGGCTTTTGTTCTCCTCTGATTTTTTGGTTAGATAACTTGTGATTATCATTGTCGCACCTGTAACCACGCCTCCTGCTATCGAAATAGCAAGCAGCAGCCAACCAGATATGTTCTGGGTTTCAAACATGAGCTTTCCTCCCACAAGGCTTCAGGAGGGCCACCTAGGAAAATGGCTCACAGCGTGATGGCTACAACTGATGAGTGCCCCACTCGGCCTTTATTTCAAAACCTAAAGGGATACCTTTGGTCGCTTGCCGGACAGTCGATTATCCAATGATCCGCGCCTAAAGCATGGGGAAGTAGTATTTCTCGATCAGTTCGAAGTTCTTGGCCACCTGATCCTTGCCTTTGACGATGGGGCCGTGGCCGGGGAGCAGCAGCTCGATGTCCCGGGAGGCCACCTTCTTGATGGAGTCCTTGAGCTGGTTGGCGTTGCCGCCGGGGAAGTCCACCCGGCCCACCCCCTGGGCGAAGACCAGGTCGCCAGCGATGAGCGCCTTGTTGGCGGGCCAGTAGAGGCACAGGTGGCCCGGGCTGTGCCCCGGGGTGGAGATCACCTCCAGGGTGTGGCCGCCCAGGGTCAGCTCACCCTCGTCCAGGATCAGGTCGATGGTGATCTCCGGGAAGTTCATGCCCAGGGCGCGGGCCAGGGCCCGGCCCTCGCCGTGCATGTAGTCGATCTCGGCCTGGCTCATGGCCAGCTTGGCTCCGGCCCGTTGGAGCTGGGCCGCGGCCTCCAGATGGTCGGGGTGGCAGTGGGTCATGATCACCAGGGGCGGTTCCTCGCGGAAGCCGTCGCCGGCCAGGCCGTTCTCCACGTGGCCGTAGAGCTGGCTGTGCCCCGGGTCCACCAGGGTGGGGGCTTCCCCCGCGATGAGCACGCTGTTGCAGTTGTTCCCCTGGGTCTGGGTCCAGGGGTAGAAGTACAGGTTGTCGGCCAGCAGCATGTCGCCTCCTTGGGGGCCTTAGCCCGCATATTTCATGAGAGCCGGGTGTCCGGCTGCGCCAGCCACCGTCATACGGCGTTGCTGGCTGCGCTCGGGCCTGGACGTAGGTATGGCTACGCCTTCGGCCCTCGCTTGCCAGACGCCTTGTCTGCCGGCGGCTGGCTGTGCCGGGCCAGGGTACAGGCAGTACTCTGACAGCGTGGATACTTTTTTTATAACGGCCCCATGAACCTTGGTTCTTTGTTTAATGCCACCCAACTCTCATGAAAAATGCGGGCTGGGTTCTCACGGGGATGGGGCGCGGCATAAAGGTTTGACCCGGCCGCCCCGGCCAATTATGCTTTCCCCAGTATACCCCAGCCGCCAGGGAGGCCCCAAAACATGAGCAACCCCGCCCCGACCCGCCCGGATTGTTTCGGCGACTTGGAGCGCGTGTTCCCCACCAGCGAACAGGGCCTGCGCGAGATCGCGGCCGGCTGCTGGGACTGCGCCGCGCGGGTGGATTGTCTGCGCGCGGCGGCCACGGCCAAGGACGGCGGCGAAAAGCTGGCCGAGGAAAAGGCCCTGCGCGAGGACCCTGATGGAGTGGCGGGATTCGTGCGGCGCTGGTCGCGGCGCAAATCCAAGGCCCGCCAGGAGGAAAGCTGATGGCAGCCTATTGCCCCTATTGCGGCAGCGAGGTGGACGGCGAGAGCGCCGCGCCCGGCGGCCTGGCCGGCACGGCCACCTGCCCCACCTGCCACCAGGAGGTGGACCTGCCCGGCACGCCTCCCGCGCCGCCCATACCGCCCCTGCCCCTGGGCGGCCCGGCCCCGGAGCCCCAAGACTACGTGCCTTGGGAAGGGGAGGGCGGCTTTTTCTCGCGCCTGTTTCGGAGCATCGGCCAGGTGCTGATCCATCCCATGCGCTTTTTCGCGGCCCCGGCCCGGCCCGGCTGGGCCTGGGCCCTGAGCTTTGGCCTGATCCTGGGCACCCTGGGCCAGGCCTTGCAAGTCTTCTGGGGCCACGGCCTGGGCTACCAGTACGCGAGCTTTCGCTCGGCCCTGCTCAGCCTGATCTTCTCGCCGCTCACCGTGCTGGCCTCCATGTTCCTGGCCGCCTGGGTCACTCACTTCTGCTTGTGGATACTTAGGGGCACCAAGCATGGGGTGCGGGCCACCTTCCGGGTGATGGCCTATGGCCAGGCCACCAACGTCTTCGTGCTGGTGCCCTTCCTGGGCATGGCGCTCATGCCCGTCTGGGGCCTGGTGGTGGCCGTGGGCGGTTTGGCCGCGGCCCACGAGACCGGCCGCTGGCGCACCTTCTTCGCCATCTTCCTGCCCTTGGTGCTCATCGTCGGGGTCAGCCTGGTGGTGGTGTTGGGCATGTTGGCCGTGGGGGTGGGCGCGGAGCTGCTCAACAAGCTGAAGGCCTTCCCCAGCATCTAGCCGATCAAACCTCCGCCTCGAAGAAACGGGCCACCTCGCCCAGGTCGTGGGTGAGGGGCACCGGAGCCAGGGCCTTGAGGAAGCGCTTGCCGTAGCCCTTTTGAACCAGGCGAACGTCCAGCACCGCCAAGAGCCCCCGGTCGGTGGGGGTTCTGAGCAGGCGGCCCAGGCCCTGCTTGAGGCTCAGGATGGCCTCGGGCAACAGCAGATGGGCAAAGCCGCTCTTGCCTTCCTCTTCCTCGATGCGCTGACAACGCGCGGCCACCAGGGGATCGTCCGGCGGCGCGAAGGGCAGCTTGTCCACGATCACCGCGCTGAGCGCTGGGCCGGGCACGTCCACCCCTTGCCAAAAGCTGGCCGTGGCGAAAAGCACGCTGGGGCTCTCATCCACGAAGCGCTTGAGTAGCTCCAGACGGGGCGCCTCGCCCTGCACCAGCACCGGGAAGGGCAGCTCCGAGGCCAGCATCCCGCTCACCGCCTCCAGGTTGCGGTGGCTGGTGAACAAGACAAAGGCCCGGCCCCGGCTGTGGGCCAAAAGCTCCTTGACCTGCTTGGCCACCGCCGAGGCAAAGGCCTGGCTGTTCGGCGGTGGCATGGTCTTGGGCACGTAGAGCAGCGCCTGGGAGGCGGGGTCAAAGGGCGAGGCCACGATCTTTTGCCGGGTCTCCGTGGGTAGGCCCAGGCGGGCGCAAAAGGGCGTGAGGTCGTCCAGGGGGGCCAGGGTGGCGCTGGTGAAGACCAGGCGTCCCAGGTGCTCGTACAGGGCCAGCTCCAGGTGGGGCCCCACCTCCACCGGCGAGAGATGCAGGCTGCCCCCGCCCCGGGCCTCGGCCCAGGCCACGCTGTGGCCGGGCACCGGCTGGGCGGCGGCCTCCAGGTCTCGCGCCAGGGCGTGGGCCCGCTCGGCCAGTGCCTCGGCTGCCTCGTTGCTGGCGGGCAGGGCTTTGGCCAGGGCTTCCAGGGCCTCTTGCAGGTCGCTGCCGGCCGGGGCCAGGCCCTCCAGCTGCTCCGGGCTCAGGGTGGCCCGGCCTCCCGGCCCCAGGAGCTTGCGCAGCCGGTTGAACAGGCGCTTGCCCGTGGCCTCCACCGCGCCCGCTGCCTGGGCGGCCCCGGACTTGGTGGGCAGCTCCTTGAGCACGTCGCGGAGCAGCAGGGACAAACGCTGGCTGCTCACCCCCACCCCGAAAGCGGCGGTGGCCACCTCGGGCAACAGATGGGCCTCGTCGAAGATAACCGCCTGGTAGCGGGGCAGGGCCTCGCCGTGGCCGCCGGAGCGCAGCACCAGATCGGCCAGGAACAGGTGGTGATTCACCACCACCACCTCGGCCTCGGCGGCCTTGCGCCGGGCCTCCATGAGAAAGCAGGTGTCGCGGCTGGGGCAGCGGCCGCCCAGGCACTGCTCGCTGTTGCTGGTCACCTCGGCCAACAGCGCCTCGCTCAGCCCCGAGCCGCGCACCTCGTCCAGGTCGCCGGATTCGGTGCTCTCCAGCCACTCGGCCAGGCGGGCCAGGGAGGGTTTGACGCCGGGCAACGACAGGTCCGGCTGGGCGGCCAGGCCCAGGTAGCGCCGCTGGCAGAGATAGTTGGTGCGCCCCTTGAGCACCGCCCAGCGCAGCTCGGGCGCCAGGGCCTTCTTGATCAGGGGCAGCTCCTTTTGGTCGATCTGGTCTTGCAGGGTTCGGGTGCCGGTGGAAACCACCACCTTGAGCCCGCTGGCCACCGCGGGCAGTAGATAGGCCAGGGTCTTGCCCGTGCCGGTGCCCGCCTCCACCACCAGGGGCACCTCCTGCCTGAGCGCCTGGTTAACCGCCGCGGCCATGTCGATCTGCCCTTGGCGGGGGGCGTAGCCCGGAATGAGCCCGGCCAGGGGGCTGTCATCGCCCAGCCATATTTGGGCCCAGGCCAGGTCGTCGCTGCTGTTTTGCGCCCTCATGATGGCTTATGGCCGCCTTAATCCTAAAAAACTTGACAAGGAACCCGGGCGGGATTGTATCTTGGTACGTGCGGTTACACAAGCATTGGGCTACAATGAAGAGGCCGGGCCCCTCGCCCGGACCTACGCAATATTTAACGCGGAATTACGTAGCCGGGAGGATGTAGATGCTGGTCAAGTATTGGATGACGGCCGACCCCGTGACCGTCACGCCGGACACCTCGGTGATGAAGGCGTCGCAGTTGATGAAGGAGAACAACGTTCGCCGGCTGCCCGTGGTCGACGAAAAAGGCGCCCTGGTAGGCATCGTCAGCGACCGGGATCTCAAGGAGGCCAGCCCCAGCAAGGCCACTACCCTTGACGTGCATGAGCTGTACTATCTGCTCAGCGAGCTCAAAGTCAAGGACATCATGAGCCGCAAGGTCATGACCATCAGACCCGACGACACGGTGGAAAAGGCCGCGGTGATCATGCTGGAGCACAAGATCACCGGCTTGCCCGTGTTGGAAGACGGCAAGGTGGTGGGCATCCTCAGCCAAGGCGACGTGTTCCGGGTGTTGACCAGCATCACCGGCGTGTACCGGGGCGGGGTACAGTTCGCCCTGAACCTGGAGGACCGGCCGGGCTCCATCAAGGACGTGGCCGACGTGATCCGCAAGCACGGCGGCCGCATGGTCTCGATCCTCACCTCCTACGACATGTGCGAGGAGGGCTGCCGCAACGTGTATATCCGCATCGCGGACATGACCGAGGACCGGCTCAAGTCCCTCACCGAGGAGCTGGAGCACGAGTTCACCGTGGTGCAGGTATCCCAGGAGCAGCTCCGGGACATCTAAGCGGTCCACAAATAAACGCCAAAGCGGCCTCCCACGCGGGGGGCCGCTTTTTTATGCCACGGCGGCTCGTCTAGTGCCCTTCGGTGGGATCGGGCTGGGGGTAGATCGCGGTGGGCGGCGACGGCGTGGTGGGCGGGGGCGCCGCGCCTTGGGGGCCGAAGGTCTCGGACTGCAAAAAGTCCTGGGGGCGGCCCTCGGCCTGACCGGGATTGGCCTGGCCGGGCTGGGGCTGGCGGCCTTCCCGGAACGACTCGAAGAAGCCGCCCTTGCCTCCGGCGGGCACCGGCTGGCCGCTCAGGCGGTTCACCCGCGCGAACACCACGCCCTCGGGCACCGGGAAGTCCGAGGCGGGCTGGCCCTTGAGGGCCTCGGCCATGAAGTATCGCCAGATGGGCCCCGCCGCCCGGGCCCCGGTCTCTTTGCGGCCCAGGGGCTGGTTGTCGTCCTGGCCCACCCACACCCCGCAGATGAGCTGGGGGCTGAACCCCATGAACCAGGCGTCGCGAAGGTCGTTGGTGGTGCCGGTCTTGCCGGCCAGGGGCCGCTTGAGCGAGAGCATCTGCCGCCCGGTGCCCTCTTCGATGACCCCCTGGAGCAGGTGGGTGGTCAGATAGGCGGTCTGGGGCGAGATGACCTGGCGCTCCACCGGCTGGGCCTTGTAGAGCTCCTTGCCGGTGGCGTCGCTCACCCGCTCCACGAACACCGGCTCCATGAGCATCCCGTGGTCCGCGAACACCCCGTAGGCCCGGGTGAGCTCCAGCAGGGTGAGGCCGCTGGTGCCCAGGGCCAGGGAGAGGTTGGGCACCAGCTCGCTGGCGATGCCCAAACGGCGGGCGTAGCCCACCACGTAGCCCAGGCCCAGGTCCGAGAGCAGCTTCACCGTGACCACGTTGCGCGAGTGGGCCAGGCCTTGCCTAAGGGTGGTGGGGCCGTAGAAGCGGCCTTCGTAGTTCTTGGGCCGCCACTTCTCGCCGGGCTGGGTGGGGTCGTCATAGGTGATGGGCGCGTCCAGGACCACGGTGGAGGAGGTGTAGACCTGCTTGGGGTGGTCCAGGGCGGCGGCATAGATGATGGGCTTGAAGGCGCTGCCCGGCTGGCGGCGGGCTTGCAGGGCCCGGTTGAACTGGCTCTTACCGAAGTCCGAGCCGCCGATGAGCGCGCGCACCCGGCCGGTCTGGTTTTCCATGGCCAACAGGGCGGCCTGGGCCACCGGCTCCTGCACCAGCACCAGCTCCCAGCGGCGGGTCTTGGAGTTGTAGTCCCCCACCTTGACCAGCACCACGTCGCCGGGACGGAAGACCTCGCTGATGCTCTTGAGCGGCGAGCGGTGGTCCTCGGGGCGCTTGCGCGGGGGCAGGGCCCAGCGCACCTGCTCAAAGGGTATGTAGCCCCGGGCCGGCCCCAGGCGCAGCTCGGCCACTTGGCGGCCGGGGTCCACGGCGGTGACCACCGCTTTGGCTTTGCTTCCGGGCTCCAGCTCACCCCGGCCCACCGGCACGGCCCGAGCCTGGTCCAGCTCGGCAGCGCCCAGGCGCTTGATGGGGCCGAAATAGCCCTGGCGGCGGGTAAGTTGGGCCAGGCCCTTCTTGATGGCCGCGCGGCCCGCGGCGGTCATGGCCGGGTCGCAGGCGGTGTGCACGGTGAGGCCGTGCTCGTAGAGCACCTTCTTGCCGAAGCGCTCCTCCAGCCACTGGCGTACCGTCTCTTCGTAGTAGGGCGCGGCCACGGTCTTGGCCCGGTGCAGCTTGATGTCCAGGGGTTGGGTCAGGGCGGCCTGGGCCTGCTCGGGGCTGATGAAGCCGTCGGCCTGCATCCGCTCGATGACGTAAACCTGGCGGGTGCGGGCCCGGCGGGGGTGCCTGAGCGGGCTGTAGCGGCTGGGGGCCTGGATGAGCCCGGCGATGAGCGCCGCCTCGGCCACATTGAGGTCCTTGGCCGGCTTGCCGAAATAGGTGCGCGCCGCGGCCTCCACTCCGTAGGTCCCGTGGCCCAGGTATATCTCGTTCATATAAATGTAGAGAATGTCCTGCTTGGAGAGCGTCTGCTCCATGCGCCAGGCGAAGACCATCTCCTTGATCTTGGGCACCCAGGCCTTGGCCGGGGTGTTGAGTAGCGCCTGGGCCACCTGCTGGCTGATGGTGCTGGCCCCCTGCACCACCCGGCCCGCCTTGATGTTGGCCACGGTGGCCCGCGCGATGCCCGCCAGGTCGATGCCCTGGTGATGGAAGAAGTTGCCGTCCTCGGCGGCCACGAAGGCCTTGACCGCCAGGGGGCTGATCTGGCTCAGCGGCACCACGAAGCGCCGCTGGTGGTAATACTGGACCATCAGCGAGCCGTCGGCGGCCAGCACCCGGGTCACCGAGGCGGGGCGGTAGTCGGCGATGCTCTCGATTTGGGGGAGGTCTTCGGTGATGTAGAACCAGCCCACCACCGCCGCCCCGGCGGCCAGGATGGCCGACACCAGGACCAGGGAAAAACCCCAGAGCACCAGGCGCCTGAGCCAGCGCCGTTTGCGGGGAGCTGCGGGAGGAGCGGGTGGCAATGCATTCTCCATATACTGCCTGAGCAGTCTACCAGAGCCCCGAGGCCCAGCCAAGCCAAGCGGCCTTGGCCCGGTTGACCCCTTCCGCGCGGCCGTGCTACTCTCAAAAGCCTTCGTAACATCCCTAGCTTGCGGGAAAAACTTGCACGAACTTTCCATCGCCCAATCCCTGCTGGCCATCGTTTTGGACGAGGCCCGCCGCCACCAGGTGAACAAAGTGACCAAGGTGGCGGTGAAGATAGGCGCCCTGGCCGGGGTGGTGCCCTCGGCGCTCACTTTCAGCTTTGATCTGATCAAGGAGGGCACCAAGGCCGCCGAGGCCGAGCTGGTCGTCGAGCAGGCCCCGGCCCAGGGGGTATGCCACGCCTGTGAAGGGGAGATCGACATGAGCCGCCTGGTGGACCAGTGCCCGCACTGCGGGTCCAAGGATATCGAGTTCACCGGGGGGCAGGAGCTATACGTGGATCACATCGAGGCGGAATGAAGCCGCCGGGAGCGATACGCAAATGGCCGAGATAGAGGTGGGGCGCAGCATTCTGGAAGCCAACGAAAAGTTGGCCGAGGGGCACCGCAAACGCTTCGCGGACAGCGGAGTGAAGGTGCTCAACCTGATCTCCAGCCCCGGCGCGGGCAAGACCAGCGTGCTGGAGCAGACCCTGAAACGCCTGCAAGGACGCCTGGCCTGCGCGGTGATCGAGGGCGACATCCAGACCGACGAGGACGCCCGGAGGGTGGCCGCGGTGGGGGTGCCGGCGGTGCAGATCCAGACCCAGGGCGCCTGCCACCTGGACGGGCAGATGATCGGCGAGGCCCTGGCCGCCCTTGATCTGGACGCGCTGGACCTTCTGATCATCGAAAACGTGGGCAACCTGGTCTGCCCGGTGGACTTCGACCTGGGCGAGGACATGAAGGTGGCGGTGCTCTCCACCACCGAGGGCGACGACAAGCCCAGCAAGTATCCCGCCTTGTTCCAGCAGGCTGGGGTGCTCCTGGTGAACAAGATAGACTTGCTGCCCTATATCGACTGCGACCTGGAGCGCATCCACCGCACTTGCCATCAGCTCAACCCCGAGCAGAAGGTCTTCGACCTCTCCTGCCGCACCGGCGAGGGCATCGACCAATGGATCGACTGGCTGGTTAGCTGGGTCAAGGGCTAGGCATTGATGCCGGGAGGCGTCCAACTCCTGCCTGCGGAACTCGTTTCGCGCTTTTCAGCCTCGACGTGCTGGCGTGTACGCCTGCGGCTAAAAAGCGCTGCAACTTCGTCCCTCGGCGACGGATTTGAACGCCTCTTGGCCTACGGGGTTACGGGAGCGCCTTTCACAGGCCGAACCAAGTGAGCGCCAAAACCACAAGAGAGCTCGCCCGGGTGGAGGGGGTGGTGCAGGGGGTCGGCTTCCGGCCCTTTGTCTACAACCTGGCGCGGGGTCTGGGGCTCACCGGCTGGGTGAGCAACACCGCCGCCGGGGTGGAGCTGGCCGTGCAGGGCGGCGGCGAGGCGGTGGAGGAGTTCTTCGCCCGCCTGGAGACCCAGGCCCCGCCCCTGGCCGTGATCCACCGGGTGGAGCGCCAAACCGCCGAGCCCGAGCCCGGCGAGAGCGAGTTTGAGATCCGGGCCTCGGAGGGCGGCAAACGCTCCACCCTGATCTCTCCCGACGTGGCGGTGTGCGAGGCCTGTCTGGCCGAGATGCTCGACCCCGTTGACCGCCGCCACGGCTACGCCTTCATAAACTGCACCCACTGCGGCCCCCGCTACACCATCATCGAAGACCTGCCCTACGACCGGCCCCTGACCACCATGAAGGCCTTTGAGATGTGCCCGGCCTGCGGGGCCGAGTACCACGACCCAACGGATCGGCGCTTCCACGCCCAGCCGACCGCCTGCCCGGTGTGCGGGCCGCGCCTCTGGCTGGCCGACGGCGAGGGCAACGAGCTAGCGGCTGACGACGCGGTGGCCGAGGCCGCCGAGGCCTTGGCTAAGGGCGAGGTGCTGGCCGTCAAGGGCTTGGGCGGCTTCCATTTGGCGGCCGACGCTGCCAGCGAGGAGGCGGTGGCCCGCCTGCGGGGGCGCAAGCACCGCGAGGAAAAGCCTTTGGCGGTGATGGTGGCCGGGCTGGAACAAGCCCGCGCCCTGGCCGAGCTGGACCAGGCCAGCGCGGAGGCCCTGGCCAGCCGGGAGCGGCCCATCGTGCTGGTCCCCCGCCGGGAGGGTGCGCCCCTGGCCCCCTCCGTAGCCCCGCGCAACCGGCTCATCGGCCTGCTCCTGCCCTACACCCCGCTGCACCACCTGCTGCTGGCTGCGGCGGCCGAGCGCGGCCTCAAGGCCCTGGTCATGACCAGCGGCAACGTGAGCGACGAGCCCATCTGCCTGGACAACCACGAGGCGGTGTGCCGCATCGGGGCCAAGGCCGCGCGCGGGGCCATTGCCGACAAGCTCCTGCTGCACAACCGGGACATCCACCTGCGCTCCGACGACTCGGTGGTGCGGGTGGTGGGCGGGGCCTTGCGCCAGATGCGCCGCTCGCGGGGCTTCGTGCCCTCGCCCCTGATTCTGGCTCCGGGCGTGGCCCCCGAGGGTTGCCCGCCAATCCTGGCCGCCGGGGCCCACCAGAAGAACACCCTGTGCCTGCTGCGAGGCCGCGAGGCTTTTCTCTCCCAGCACGTGGGCGACCTGGACGATCTGCGCACCCTGGAGTTTTTCGAGCTCACCGCCGGGCATCTGGCCCGCATCCTGGAAGCCGAGCCCCAGGTGATCGCCTGCGACCTGCACCCGGACTACCTCTCCAGCAAGTGGGCCGTGGAGCGCGGCCTGCCGGTGGTAAGGGTGCAGCACCACCACGCCCACGCGGTGGCGGTGATGGCCGAGCACGGGCTGAGCGGCGAGGTGCTGGGACTGTGCCTGGACGGCACCGGATTTGGCGACGACGCCACGGTGTGGGGCGGGGAGCTTTTGGCCGCGCGGGCCGGGGGATACCGCCGCCTGGGGCGGCTCCGGCGCTTCGGCCTGCCCGGGGGAGAGGCGGCGGTCAAGGAACCCTGGCGGGTGGGCTGGTCGCTCTTGCACGAGGTCTTCGGCCCGGAGGAGGCCGCCAGCCTGGCCCTGGGCCTGGTGGAGCGGCGCGGCCAGCACCTGCCGCTCATAAGCCGCATGATCGCCCAGGGGATCAACACCCCGCTGACCTCCAGTCTGGGGCGGCTCTTCGACGGCGTGGCCGCCTTGTGCGGCCTGCGCGAAGAGGTGGCCTACGAGGGACAGGCGGCTGTCGAACTGGAGCAGGCTATGCAGGCCCTGGCCGATGGCTACCCCTTTGCCCTGCGCGAGACGGAAGGCCTGCTGGAGCTGGACTGGGGCCCGGCGGTGATGGCTGTGGTTGAAGACGTTTTGAACGGGGCGGACGCGGCCACGGTGTCGGCCCGTTTTCATGCCGGGTTGCTGGCCGGGCTGAGCGCCTGGGCCCAGGCTGGGGCCGAGCTGAGCGGCCTCACACGCGCCTGTTTGGGCGGCGGCTGCTTAATGAACGCCTGCCTGCTGGCCGGGCTGCCTGCGGCCTTGGAGGGCGCGGGGCTCACGGTGTACACTGCGGCACTGGCGCCGTCCAACGACGGCGGTCTGAGCCTGGGCCAGGCCGTGGCCGCGGCCAACGCCTGGGCCAACGGCCTGGACCCCGGCGGCGTCACCACCTTCACTCCGGACGGGGGGAAATCGTGAAACACGTGGACGAATACCGCGACCCCCAGATCACCCGCGAGCTGGGCGCCCGCATCCGCGCGGCCAGCAGCAAGCCCGCCCGCTTCATGGAGCTCTGCGGCACCCACACCATGGCCCTGGCCCGCCACGGCCTGCACGCCATGCTGCCCGAGACGGTGTCCATGGTTTCGGGGCCGGGCTGCCCGGTGTGCGTCACCGCCACCGAGGAGATCGATCGGGCCATCAAGCTGGCCCGCACCCCGGGCGTGGTGGTGGCCACCTTCGGCGATTTGGTGCGGGTGCCGGGCAGCGAGGGCTCCCTGGCCGGAGAGCGCGCCGCCGGGGCGGCGGTGGAGGTGGTCTACTCGCCTTTGGACGCGGTGGGCTTGGCCGCCAAGCGGCCCGAGGACGAGGTGGTGTTCCTGGGCATCGGCTTCGAGACCACCGCGCCCACGGTGGCCGCCGCGCTCATGACCGCCGACCAGCAAGGCCTGAAAAATTTCAGCGTGCTCAGCGCGCACAAGCTCTTGCCTCCGGCCCTGGCCGCCCTGTTGGGCGGGCCGGACCTGGGGCTCAACGGCTTCCTCTGCCCGGGCCACGTGACCACGGTGATCGGCACCGCCTGCTACCAGCCCGTGGCCCGCGAGCACGGCCTGCCCTGCGTGGTGGCCGGCTTCGAGCCAGCCGACGTGCTGGCCGCCATCCTCATGCTGGTGAGGCAGGTGGAGGCGGGCGAGAGCAAGGTGGAGATAGCCTACAAGCGGGCCGTGCGCCCCGAGGGCAATCCGGCCGCCGTGGCCCTCATGAACCGCTACTTCGAGCCGGTGGACGCGCCCTGGCGCGGCCTGGGGCTCATTCCCTTGAGCGGTCTGGCTCTGCGCGAAGAGTTCGCCCATCTGGACGCGGCCAAGAAGTTCGACGTGAGCGTGCCCCCGGCCCAGGATCACCCCGGCTGCCGTTGCGGCGACGTGCTGCGCGGGCTCATCACCCCGCCGGAGTGCAAGCTTTTCGCCACGGTCTGCGCGCCCTCCAGCCCGGTGGGGCCCTGCATGGTCTCGGCCGAGGGCACCTGCGCCGCCTGGCACCGCTACCGCCGCGAAGATTGATCAACCCGTAGGAGACACCATGAGCCCCTCAAAATCCCCGGTCCTGTTGCTGCATCCCGACGACGACGTGCTGGTGGCCCTGACCGGGCTGCCCGCCGGGACCGAGCTGGCCGGGCACGGCCTGAGTTGCGCCGGGGACATCCCGGCCGGGCACAAGCTGGCCCGGCGCGACCTGCCCGAGGGGCACCAGGTGCGCAAGTACGGCCAGATCATCGGCGCGGCCTCCACGCCCATAGCGGCCGGGGAATGGGTGCACACCCACAACCTGGCTTTCGGAGATTTCGCCCGCGACCTGGCCATCGGCGAGGACGTGAAGCCCACGCTCATGGTGCCCCCCGAACAGCGGGCCATCTTCCAGGGCTATCTGCGTCCCGACGGCCGGGCGGCCACGCGCAACTATCTGGGCGTGTTGGCCACGGTGAACTGCTCGGCCTCGGTGTGCCACTTCATTGCCTCGGCGGCCCGCGAGCTGGTGGCCCAGTATCCCGGCGTGGACGGGGTGGTGCCCCTGGGGCACGGCTCGGGCTGCGGCCAGAGCTCGGGATCGGTGGGCTATGCCCACTTGCAGCGCACCCTGGCCGGCTATGCCCGCCACCCCAACTTCGCCGGGGTGCTGGTGGTGGGCCTGGGCTGCGAGGTGAACCAGCTGGACGCCTTCATGGAGAACATGAACCTGGAGCAAGGGCAGCTCCTCAGGGCCATGAACATCCAGGATGCCGGGGGCACCGCCAAGACGGTGGAGTGGGGCCTGGCGGCGATCAAGGAGATGCTGCCCGAGGCGGCCAAGGCACAGCGCCAGCCCCTTCCCGCCAGTATGCTCAAGGTGGGTCTGGAGTGCGGCGGCTCGGACGCCTACTCGGGACTCACCGCCAACCCGGCCCTGGGCGCGGCCATGGACCGCCTGGTGGCCCAGGGGGGCACCGCGATCCTGGCCGAGACGCCCGAGATCTACGGGGCCGAGCATCTGCTCACCCGGCGGGCGGTGAGCCCGGAGGTGGGCCAGAAGCTGGCCACGCGGGTGCGGTGGTGGGAGGTGTACTCCTCGCAACACGGGGCCAGCCTGAACGTGAACCCCACCCCGGGCAACAAGGCCGGCGGCCTGACCACCATTCTGGAAAAATCCCTGGGCGCGGTGGCCAAGGCGGGCACCACCAATCTATGCCAGGTGTACCAGTACGGTGATGCGGTGGAGACGCCGGGCCTGGTGTTCATGGACACCCCGGGCTATGACATGGTTTCCATCACCGGCATGGTGGCCGGCGGGGCCAACCTGATCTGCTTCACCACAGGGCGGGGCACGGTGTGCGGCTCGCGGCCCGCGCCCACCCTGAAGCTGGCCACCAACCGCGCCATGTACGCGCGCATGGCCGAGGACATGGACATCGACTGCGGGGCCATCGCCGAGGGCGAGGCCACGGTGGACCAGATGGGTCAGGCGGTGTTCGAGCGCATTCTGGAGACCGCCTCGGGCCAGGCCACCAAGAGCGAGGCCCTGGGTTTCGGGGACCAGGAGTTCGTGCCCTGGCAGGTGGGGGCGGTGCTTTAGGCCAAAGCGGGGGAGAGGCATGAGCAAGCAAGACAGCATACTCTTGGACCACGGCGCGGGAGGCCGGGCCAGCGCCGAGCTGGTGGCCCGGGTCTTCGCCAAGCACCTGGGCAACGAGGTGTTGAGCCAGATGGACGACGCGGCGGTGGTGCCGCCGCCCGAGGGACGCCTGGCCATAAGCACCGACAGCTTCGTGGTGGACCCCATCTTTTTCCCGGGCGGGGACATCGGCTCCCTGGCGGTGCACGGCACGGTGAACGACGTGACCATGCGGGGCGGGCGGCCGCTCTACCTCACCGTGGGGTTCGTCTTGGAAGAGGGCCTGGCCATCGCAGACCTGGAGCGGGTGGTAGCCTCCATGGCCCTGGCCGCGGCCGAGGCCGGGGTGCGGGTGGTGGCCGGGGACACCAAGGTGGTGGGTCGGGGCCAGGCGGACAAGCTGTTTATCAACACCACCGGCATCGGGGTGATCCCCCCCGGCCTGGAGCTGGGGGCCCATCTGGCCCGGCCCGGGGACGCGGTGCTGGTCTCGGGCAGCATGGGCGACCACGGGGTGACCATCATGGCCGCGCGCGAGGGCCTGGGCCTGGACGCCCCGCTGCGCTCGGACTCGGCGGCCCTGAACAACCTGGCCGCCGGGGTCATCGCCGCCTGCCCGGGCCTCAAGGCTTTGCGCGACCCCACCCGGGGGGGGCTGGCCACCGCGCTCAACGAGATCGCCCAGGCCAGCAAGGTGGACATGGAGCTGGACGAGGCGGCCATACCCATAGACCCGGCGGTGGCCGGGGTGTGCGAGCTTTTGGGCCTGGACCCGCTCTATTTGGCCAACGAGGGCAAGCTGATCTGCATCGTGGAGGGGGCCGAGGCCGAGGCGGCCCTGGAGGCGCTACGCTCCCACCCCCTGGGCAAGCGGGCGGCGATCATCGGCTGCTGCGGCGAGGCCAAGCCGGGCAAGGTGTGGATGAACACCGCTGCCGGGGGACGGCGCATCCTGGACATGCTCTCCGGCGAGCCCCTGCCGCGCATCTGCTGAGGCCGAAAAAAGACCGGCCCCGCGAAGGGACCGGTCCCCTGTATTCAATTTGTAAGCCTTGGTTCCGGGCTTCAGCCCAGGTAGGTGGCCCGGCTGTCGTCCGATTCCCAGGCCGAGACCGAGTACATGGATACGTGCTCGGGCAGGCCCTGGGCGATGGCTTCGAACAAGTGCTTGGCGATCTGCTCGCTGGAGGGGTTCACCTGGTCAAAGGGCGAGATCTCGTTGAGGTGGCAATGATCCAGCCGGTCCATGGCCTGGTTCATCATCTTCTTGAGTTCGCCGAAGTCCATGAGCAGGTCGGCCTGGTCCAGTTTTTCGCCCTGGACCACCACCTCGACCTTCCAGTTGTGGCCGTGCAGGGCCTCGCAGCGTCCCTTGAAGTTACGCAGGTTGTGCGCTGCGGCAAAGCGGCCGGTAACCATCAAGCGATACATGACGCTACTCGGCCGGTCCGCTGTAGGCCTGGCCGCACTCGGTGCACTTGCCGTCCGGGCCGATGATGCCGATGCAGCTGCCGTCGCTGCAAGCCACCCGCTCGTTGGGGTCGAAGGCCTCGCCGGGCTCGGCCTCGGCTGCGTGCGACTCGCCGCAGTTGGGGCAGTAGTTGGCCGTGGGCAGGGCCTTCTGGCCGCAGCTGGCGCAGGTGAGCAGCTTGGGCTCCTCGCCCTCCGGGGCGGGCAGCTCGTGGCCGCAGTGGTGGCAAAAGGCCGCGCCGCTCAGGGCTTCCTGGCCGCAGTGGGCGCAGGTGAGCGTGGGCAGCTCCTGGTTACAATGGGGGCAGTCCATGGCGGGCTCCCTGGTCAGTGGTAGAATAAGGGCCAATGCACGCGCCGGTAGGCGCGGCCTATCAATAGGAGAATAATGGTGCCCCGGCCGCCTTGTGTCAAGGGAGCCGGTGCGGGTGCTGTTTCTTGACGGGGCCGCGGGCGTCGTGATAGAGCTTGGCAGGCGAAAATTTTGCGCCTAGCCCCGTGGGGTTGAGGGGGCAACAGGTGGAGGAGTAACCGATGCAGACCCGTCGATTTTCCAGCATTTTGGCCGCCGCGTTGGCGGCTCTGTTCCTGCTGGGCGCCGCCTTGCCGGCGGCAGCCGCCGGACCCGAGCGGGTGGTGGTGTTGCCCTTCACCGCCAACAGCCAGGAAGACATCTCCTTCGTGGTGAAAGGCCTCAGGGACATGCTGGCCTCCCGCCTGCCCTGGCAGGACAAGGTGACCGTGGTCGAGCCCGATCTGGTGACCCCGGTCCTCAATAAGGTGAAGCCCCCCTACAACGACACCAAGGCCCGCCAGATCGGCAAGGACTTGAGCGCCAACGTGGTGGTCTACGGCTCCATCACCAAGCTGGGCAAGAGCGTCAGCGTGGACGCCCGGGTGGTCAAGGTGGACCAGGCCGGCCCGGCCCTGACCGCCTATGTGCACGCCAAGGATCTGGATGCGGTGATCCCCCAGATCAACAGCTTCGCCCAGCGCATCAACGCCGAAATATTCAAGCGGCCCGACGCCATCGCGGCCCAGAAGGCGGCGGCCGCCCCGGCCAAGACCGCCGCGGCGGGCCGCACCGGCGGCTCCAGCGATATGGACAAGCTGCCGGCCAACATCAGCCCCCTGAACCCGCTGTTCCTCAAGCAGCTTTCCGGCGTGGAGAGCGACCGCTACTGGCGCAGCCCGCGCCTCAACGGCATCGTGCAGTCCATCGCGGTGGCCGACATCGACAACGACGGCAAGAACGAGCTGCTGGTTCTGTTCCATAACCGCCTGCGCTTCTACCGCCTCAGCGGCGATGCCTTCCGCCTGCTCTACGAGTTCAAGAACGGCCCCAAGGGCGAGTATCTGTTCGTGGACTGCGCGGACATCGACGGCAACGGGCGGCCGGAGATCTACGTCACCAACCGCAACTTCGAGAGCGTGGAAAGCTTCGTGTTGGAGTGGAGCGATGGCGGGCCGCGCCTCAAGGAAAAGGACGTGGCCTACTACCTCCGGGTGCAGCTCAACCCCCTGGGCAAGGGGCACTGGCTGCTGGGCCAGCAGGCCGCGGTGGACAGCCCCTTCTGGGGCCCGGTGTACAAGATGCAGGTCAAGGGCGGCAAGGTGGCCGAGGAGCGCGAGCTCAACGTGCCCGACACCGTGTGGCTCTACAACTTCGTCCTGGCCGACCTGAACCAGTCGGGCCGCCTGTTCTCGGTGGTCGTCGGTCCCACCATGCACCTGAGGGTGTACAACGACAAAAACCAGCAGATGTGGATCAGCGGCGAGACCTACAACGCCTCCAGCAAGTTCATCCAGTACATGGCCTTGCAGGGCACTGACTACGAGTCCTCCTGGTGGTATCTGCTCAGCCGCTTGTACCTGACCGACCTGAACAAGGACGGCCGGCACGAGATCCTCTGCTTGCAGGTGCAGGGCCGCATGGGCATGGTCATGTCCAAGACCCGCATGATCTACCAGGGCACCATCTTCGGCATGAGCTGGAACGGCCTGTCCATGGTGGAGGACTGGCGCACCCCGCGCATCAGCGGCGACGTGACCGACTACGCCATCGGCGACGTGGGCAACGTGGGCCGTCCGGCCCTGGTGCTCAGCTTCACCCAGAAGATCTTCGGCGGCATGTTGGAAAAGGGCGTGAGCAACGTGGTGGCCTTCACCCTCAAGCCCAGCACCAAGAACAAGAAGGCCCCGGTCAACAAGGGCCTCTAGGCCTCCTAAGCAAAACAAGCGCCCGGCGCTCTCCTCAGGGGGGGCGCCGGGTTTTTTTGTGGCCCGGCCGCCGCAAAGTTCGGCCAAAGGACGGCCGGAACCAGCCAGCACGAATCGATGCAGCTCCGGCACAGCCAGCCGCCGGCAGACAAGGCGCCTGGCAAGCGAGGGCCGCAGGCGTAGCGGCGATCTACGCCGAGGCTCGAACGCGGCCAGCAACGCCGTATGCCGGCAGCTGGCGAAGCCGGGGGGCTAGTTCAGGTTGGGCAGGCGGCGGTTGGCGTAGAGGGTGGAGCGGAAGGCCTCCCTGAGCATGCGGCGGGCCAGCTTCTTGGGGTTGGCGTAGCGCACCTTGCCGTGCACCACCAAGGCGCTCACCGTGAGGGTGCGCCCGGTGCCCGGGTCGCGGCCGTAGCCCGCGAACCACTCGAAGAGCTCGCTGCGGTCCGGCCCCCGGATGGTGCCGGTCTTGCCGCCCAGGTCCAGGTAACGCAGCACCTTGTCGCGGCTTAGCCTGCGGAAGGCGCGGCGGGCGGTGCCCGACTCCACGGTGGCCTCGAACAGGAGCTGCATCTGGTCGCAGGTTTCGGGGCTGATCACCACCGGGCCCAGCTTGGGGCTGCTCTGGTAGTAAACCTTGCCGTCCTCGCGCACCAGGCGCTTGACCACGCAGGGCTGGGGCAGGCGGCCGCCGTTGACGAACGCCGCCACCATCACCGCCGCGTGCAGGGGGCTCATGCTGGTGATGCGGTTGTAGCCGCTGGCCATCTCGCCCACCGCGAAGTTGTTGTGGGGGTGGACCAGGGGACTGGGCCCCAGGGGCAGCTCGAAATGCAGGCGCCGCTCGAAGCCCAGGGCCCGGGCGTAGCTGGTCAGGGTGGGGCCACCCAGGTTGTAGATGCCCAGGCGGGCGAAGATGGGGTTGTTGGAAGAGGCGAAGCTCTTGGCCAGGGTGACCAGCCGGGGCCGGTAGCGCGGCTTTTCGCGAAGCTGGAAGCGGTACAGGGTGTGGGGGCGTCCCACGTAGCCCAGCCGGCTTTCCGCCTCCAGGCCGGCCTCTTCCAGGGCGGCGGCGGCGGTGATGATCTTGAACAGGCTGGCCGCCGGGGCGCTGGCGTCCAGGGCCACGCCCGGGTCCAGGCGGCGGTTGCGCACCCCGGCCATGACCAGCACCCGCCCGGTGTCGGGCTCCATCAATACGATGGCCGCCCGGTGGCTCTTGAGCGGCTTGAGCCAGCCCTCGGCCACGGTCTGCAAACGGGGGCTGATGGTGGGCTCCAGGCGGAGCCGCCCCAGCTTGGGGTGGTCTGCCCGGAGGGGATAGCCCGCGGCCAGGCGGGGGGCCCAGCCCTCCAGCATCTGGGCCAGGGTGGCCTTGTCCAGGATATTGCTGCTCCGGGCCAGGGCCGGAGCGGCGGCAAGGAACAGAACCAACGCCAAAAGAGCCCCGGCCGCCCCGGCAAGGAGCGGATGCGAGGTCAGCAAACGCGCGCGAACCTTTTTCACGCGGTCAACTCTCCAGTGGGGTTATCACCTCGAGCCCGCCCATGTAGGGAACCAGGGCGGGTGGCACCTTCACCGTGCCGTCGGCCTGTTGATAGTTCTCCAGGATAGCCACCATGGTGCGTCCCACGGCCAAGCCGGAGCCGTTGAGGGTGTGCAGCAGGGTGGTGCCCTTGGCGCCCTTTTCCTTGAAGCGCAAGCCCGCGCGGCGGGCCTGGAAGTCCTCGAAGTTGGAGCAGGAGCTAATCTCCCGGTAGCGGTTCTGGCCGGGCAGCCACACCTCCAGGTCATAGGTCTTGGCCGCCGAGAAACCCAGGTCCGCAGTGCACAGCACCACCTTCTGGTAGGGAAGGTCCAGGAGCTGGAGCACCTTCTCCGCGTCGGCGGTGAGCTCCTCCAGATGCTGGTAGCTCTCCTCGGGCCTGAC
The DNA here is from genome assembly GCA_020444545.1 of Desulfarculaceae bacterium. Lineage (NCBI taxonomy): Bacteria > Pseudomonadati > Thermodesulfobacteriota > Desulfarculia > Desulfarculales > Desulfarculaceae > Desulfarculaceae bacterium. The sequence goes on from JAHLKT010000005.1 coordinate 55,120, forward strand.
CAGGCGCACCAACTCCACCTTGTCGAACTGGTGCAGGCGGACGAGGCCGCGCACGTCTTTGCCGTGGCTGCCCGCCTCGGCCCGGAAGCAGGGGGTGTAGGCGGTGTACTTGCGCGGCAGGTCCTCGGCCTCCAACACCTGGCCCATGTGCAGGTTGGTCACCGGCACCTCGGCGGTGGGGATGAGCCAGTAGTCGGTGCCCTCCAGCTTGAACAGGTCCTCGGCGAACTTGGGCAGCTGACCGGTGCCGGTCATGGCCGTGCTATTGACCATGAACGGCGGCAGGATCTCCTGGTAGCCGTGCTCGGTGGTGTGCAAATCCAGCATGAAACTGGTCAGGGCGCGCTCCAGACGGGCGCCCGCGCCCTTGAGCACCGCGAAGCGGGCCCCGGTCATGCGCGCGGCGGCCTCGAAATCGATGATGCCCAGGGCCTCGCCGATGTCCCAGTGGTTCAGAGGCTCGAAGTCAAAGCTCGGGGGCTCGCCCCAGGTGGCCACCACCGGGTTGTCGTCCTCGCCCTCGCCCACGGGCACGGACTCGTGGGGCGGGTTGGGGATGGTGTAGAGCAGGGACTTGACCTGCTCCTCCACCGAGGCCAGCTGGCCTTCCAGCTCCTTGATGCGGCCGCCCACCTCTTTCATTTCGGCAAACACGCCCGAGGGATCGCCGCCCTCGCGCTTGATGCGGCCCACCTCTTGGCTGACCTCGTTGCGCCGGGCCCTGAGGCCCTCCAGCTCGGGCAGAATGGCCCGGCGCTGGGTGTCCAGGGCCTCGAAACCGGCCAAGTCCACCACCGCATGGCGCTCGGCCACGGCCTTTTTTACCAACTCGAGGTTTTCACGGAGGAATTTAAGATCCAGCAAGGAGGAACCTCCCGGAGGGGAGCCGCCCCGCCCTTGGCCCGCCCCGGGCCGGCAAGGGGCTTCAACCCATTTATAACACCCAACATAGTGGGCTAAGTCAATCTAGCATAACAACATACGGTATGTCAAAACTTGTCAGGGGCCGGCGCAAGGTTTTTTCACACCGGCACATGCTCCAAATCTAACGAATAATCGCCCGATTACCATTAGTTTTTGGTGGGATGCGGGGCTCAGTCCTTGAAGACGTCCGGGTAGAGGGTGTGGGCGCAGTCCGGGCACAGGCCGTGGCTGAACTCGGCGTCTGAATGCTGTTCAATGTAGGTTTCCAGCTTGCGCCAATAGCCGGTGTCGTCGCGCACCTTTTTGCAGTGGGCGCAGATGGGCAGCAGGCCCGACAGGGTCTTGATCTCGTCCAGGGCTTGGGTCAGCTCTTCGATGAGGCGCTCGCGCTCCTGCTCGGCCAGCTTGCGCTCGCTTATGTCCTGGCCGCTGATGATCACCCCCAGCGCCTGGCCCGAGGTGTCGTTCAGGGGGGCGCAGTTCCAGTGGAAGGTGAGGGAGCGGCCGTCTTGGGCCAGGAACCGGTTCTCCATGTCCCTCTGGGTGGGGCCCCCCATGGCGGCCAGCAGGGCGGCGCGCACCGCCTCCTGCTCCTCCTGAGGCACCAGGTCGGGCAGGAAGTCCCGGAAAATCACCTGCTCGCGCCGCCAGCCGAAGACCTGCTCGGCCCCCTGGTTGAACTGGTGCACCCTGAGCTCGGGCGAGAGCAGGATGATGGGCGAGGCGGTGCTGGCCAACAGGGCCCGCACCCGGGCCTCGCTCTCGGCCAGGTTCTCCTCGCGGGCCTTGAGGTCCCTGAAGAGCACCTGGTAGGGGCGAGTGAGGCTGGCCACGATGGCCGCGCGGTAGATCAGATAGAAGGAGATGACCTTGAGCACGTGCCCCGCCTGATTGGATAGGCCGTACACGTCGTCGTAGAGGGTGAAGCAAAGCTCGGCGGCGATGGTGCAGGCGATGGACCACAGCACCAGCCGGAGCACCTGTGGGTCCAGGATGGCTCGCCGCGCCCAAAAGGCGGCCCCGGCGGCAAAAAGCACCAGGCAGATAAAGTATTCGGTGGCCACCTTGAAGAAGGTCAGGCCGGTGGTTTCGGAGTAGCACATCGGGAAGTAGCCGGTGAAGATGGCCACCAGCACCCCGGCGGTGAGCAGGCCGTAGATCCCGAGCAGCGGCCAGGCGCGCACCTGGCGGGCGCCGAGCAGCGCCGCGGCCAGCAGGGAGCCCGCCTCCCAGAAGCGGGCGGCCAGCCAGAGCTGGGCCGCCTGGTCCGCGCCCACCCCGGGCATGACCCCCATGCCCTTGTAGGCCAGGGCGTGCACCAGGTCCAACACCCCCACGAACAGATAGGCGATGCCCAAAAAGAGCAAATAGGGCGTCTGGCTGAAGCGGCGGGAGTTCCAGGCCACCATGAAGATGCCCGCGGCCACCAACACCGCGAACAGCTCGGCCAGGCAGTGGAACAGGTTATAGGAGTAGGACGCCGCCAGGCGCAGGCCGATGACGATCAAAATCCAGATCAGCAGGTTGCGTGCCAGGGCGGGAGCGGCAGAGGTCCGGGTCATTCTCTCCTCGAGGCGAGTCAGTGCGGCGCAACGGCACGGCGCTGGGGGAAGATTCGCTGGTGTCAGGCCAGATGCGGAATGAAATACCTTAACACATGTATGGCTATGACAAAGCAGCAATTCTGCTTGGCGGAGCGGACCGGAATTGGTTTTCCTTGTGTCTCCGGCGGAATTGCTTTATGCTCACCGCTATAATGCAGCTATAATGAGGCGGTGGGCCCAAGAGCCCGCCCTTGCATGAAAAAAAAGGAGACCATGATGCCCAAAGTCGCCGTTATCGGGGTGGGGCAGTCGGCGTTCGTGCGCGGCTATCCCGGCTCCATCCGCGAATTGGCCTTCGAGGCCTATTCAGAGGTCATGAAGGACGCGGGCTGCGGCCCCGCGGATGTGGACGCCACGGTGGTCTGCTCCGCCCCGGAGTATGACAAGCAGCGCTCCCCGGCCGGGGTCATCGCCGAATATTGCGGCCTGAACCCCCAGCCCACCTTCTACGTGGAGACCCTGTGCTCCTCGTCGAGCACCGGGCTCAAGCTGGCCTATTCCCTGGTGGCCAGCGGCCTGCACGACTCGGTGCTGGTCATCGGCTTCCAGAAGATGAGCGAGATCAGTAGCGCCGAGAGCCAGGAGCGCATGGGGCGCGGGGCGGACATCCAGTGGGAGAGCCCCTTCGGCACCATGATGCCGGCCTACTACGCCATGCACGCCCAGAACTATCTGCACTCCTTCGGCGCCAAGCACGAGGACCTGGCCCTGATCCGGGTGAAGGCGGCGACCTACGGCCAGATCAACCCCAAGGCGGTGTACCGCAAGGGTGTGGAGCTGGAGCAGTGCTTGCAGGCCGATCCGGTCTCCAGCCCCCTGAAGGTTTTCGATTGCTGCGCCAACGCGGACGGCAGCTCGGCGGTGTTGGTGGCTTCCGAAGAGAAGGCCAAGGCCATGGGCATCAAGAAGCCGGTGTGGATCCTGGGCGTGGGCGCGGCTTCCATGCCGGTGAACATGTCGCTTCGGCCCAAGTTCAACGGCCTGATCGTGGCCGAGCAGGCGGCTCAGGAGGCCTACAAGATGGCGGGCATCGGCCCCAAGGACATCGACGTGGCCGAGGTGCACGACTGCTTCACCATCGCCGAGATGATGGCCTATGAGAACCTGGGCTTCGCCAAGCCCGGCGGCGGCCCCGAGCTGATCCGGGCCAAGGAGACCTACAAGGAGGGCTCCATCCCGGTGAACGTGGACGGCGGCCTGCTCTCAAAGGGCCATCCCATCGGCGCCACCGGCGGCAGCCAGGTGCGCACCATCGTATTGCAGCTACGCGACGAGGCTGGGGACATGCAGGTCAAGGACCCCCAAATCGGCCTGGTCCACAACATCGGCGGCGTGGGCCTCTACGGCAACGTCACCATTTTCGGGAGGTGATAAATGCCTAAGCCTGAGATGGACACCCGCTTCACCAAATTCGGCACGGTGAGCTTCACCGCCGTCACCAAGGTCAACGACTTCATCGGCTATCTGGAAGACGGCAAGGTAACCGGCACCAAGTGCAAAAAGTGCGGCGAGGTGTTTTTTCCGCCCCGGGCCGACTGCTACAAGTGCCTGGACAGCGAGGTGGAATGGTTCACCGTGGAGGGCACCGGCAAGCTGGAGACCTACAGCCAGCTCATGTACGCGCCCATCGGCTTCGGCGAGGACCTTCCCTACGCCATCGCGGTATTGGACTACGGCGACTACAAGGTCTTCGGCCGCATCGGCGACGTACCCTTTGACGAGCTCCAGATCGGCATGGAGATGGTCACCCGGGTCAACGAGCTGCCCAACGGCAACCTGAACTACGTCTTCGACAAGGCCTAGAGCCAACCTAGCCAAACAACAAGGCCCGCTCCCCTGCCGGGGGGCGGGCCCTTTTTTTATGCGAAAGGCGCGTTACTTGTAGATGGTCAACTTCTGGCCCACCATGATGGTGTTGCTGCGGAGGTTGTTCCACTGCTTGAGGTCGCGCATGGTGACCTTGTAGCGCTGAGCCACGGTGAACAAGGTGTCGCCCCGGCGCACGGTGTAGACCTGCTTGCTGCGCTCGGGGGCCTTTTTCCGCACGGCGGGCTTTTCGTCCTTCACCGGCTTGAGCGGCTCCACCTTGGCCGGGGATTTCTTCTCCAGGCTGGAGATCTTCTTGTCCACGGTCAGGGCGTCCAGACGGTCCTGCAAGGCGGCCACGCGGTTGCTCAGCTGGGTGAGCTTGGTCACCGAGCCGGCCTTGGAGGCCACGGCCTTGAGCTCCTTGTCCAGGGTGACCATGCGCAGCATCAGGTCCTGCACGTCCTTTTCCATCTTGGCCACGCGCTCTGCCGTGGCCCCGGGCACCACCGAGGCCGAAACCGGCGGCGGGGGAATCATCTCCGGCTGGCTCAAGAGGCCCCAGATGGCCACGGCCAGGGCCAGCAGGGAGAGCATGAGGCTCACCAGGCCCAGGGCGCCGGGGCCGCTTTTGGGCTGCTTGGGGGGCATCACCGGCGCCGAGGGGGCCGCCGGGCGGCGGGTATGGCCGGGCAGGGGGCTGGGGGAGGAGGGCGCTTCGCCGCCCAAATCCACCCGGGGGCCCATGTCGTCGTAAGAGGAGAGCATAGAGTTCCCTTCGCTTGCTTGGCCTAGGGGCAACGGACCGTCTGCCTCGAATTTATAGCACCACCGGCCCACCCACTCAAGGGCCGCCCTATTGCTCGCCCACGTAATCCGGCCGAAAAGCGCTCCGGGGCAGGGCTCGGGCGCGGGCGATGCCGGTTCGCAGGGTCTCGCGGTCTCCGGGCAGGCGGCCGCTGAGGTTCACGTAATTGGTGTAATGGTCGCTTTTCAGGCTCAGGGGGCCGCTCAGCCCGGCGATGAGGCGGTCGGCCTCGGCCAGGATGTCGTGCGGGGTGCACAGGGTGAAGCGGCCCTTGCTGATCTGGTGCAGGAGCAGGGTGTTTTTTTTGGGCAGCAGGGTGCGCAGGCGCAGGGTGAGCGGCCCGGCTTCATTGATGCGGTTGATCACCGAGGCGGTGGCCTCGGCGTTGGCCAAAAAATCCTCGGCCCCGGCCAGGCCCAGCACCACGTAGAGGCTCAGATCCAGCCCGGCCACCAGGGCCATGCGCCCGGCCGCGACCTGCTCCTCGCTGGTCACGCCTTTCTTGACGCGCAGCAGGGTGGGGTCGTGGCCGCTCTCCAGGCCCAGGTGCAGGCGGCTCAGGCCCGCCGCCTTGAGCTGGGCCAAGCCCTCGGGGCCATGGGAGAGGATGCTGCGCACGCTGGCGTAGACCGTGATGCGCTCCAGATCGGGCCATAGCTGGCGGGCTGCGCGGCAAACCTCGGCCAGGGCTTGGGTGGGCATGGCCAGGGAGTCCCCGGCCGGCAGAAACAGGGTGCGCACCACCCCGCCCAGCTCGGCGCGGGCTTCCTTCAGATCGGCGATGATGTCACCGGTGGGGCGCACCCGGAAGCGGGGGCCGCGCTTGTAGGTGCAGCAAAAGGAGCACTTGTTGTGCGGGCAGCCCACCGTGGCCTGCACCAGCAGGCTGTCGGCCTCGGAGGGCGGGCGGTAGATGGGCCCTTCGTAATACATAAAGAATAGGCTACACCCTGGCTGGGGGGGGCGCATCCTGAATGGTTTGACATTCACCCCCGGGGCTGCCAACATTTCGAGCGGACCCCCGCCAAGGCAAGCCATGAGCGATTGCAGCAAATATTTCGTGGAAATGACTCCGCCCAGCCTGGGCGACAACACCGGCACCATCGACCGCCTGGCCAAGGCCCTGAGCCGCAAGCTGGGCGCCTGGCCCGTGGCCCCGGTGCGGCATCTGAACGATTTCGCCACCCTGATCCGGGACGGCGGCTACGCGGTGACCGCCACGGTGTGCCCCGGCGAAGCCGGGCCGGTGCTGGTGGGCGTGGAGCCCGGCGACACCACCGATGCGCTGCCCCGCGAGGGCCTGGCCCAGCGCGCGGCCCAGGTGCCGCCCGCCCTGTGGGGGCGCGAGGGCCTGGGCGTGGCCCTGGACGTGGGCTCCACCCACCTCCAGGCCAGCCTGCACGAGCTCAGCGACGGCCAGGAACTGGCCAAGGGCACCCGCCTGAACCCCCAGTCCGAGGTGGGGGCGGACGTGCTGACCCGCATCCACGCCGCGGCCCAGTCCGGCGGCCTGGAGCGCCTGCACCGGATGCTCATCGACGCGGCCCAAGGAGTCATCGAGGAGATGTGCGCCCGGGCCGGGCGCGACCCCCTAGAGGTCAAGGGCCTGGTGGCCGCGGGCAACACCACCATGACCCATTTTTTCCTGGGCCTGGACGTGCAGACCATCCCCCGCGAGCCCTACATCCCCTTGATCAACCGGCCCAGCCCCTTCTACGCCTCTGACGCAGGCCTGAAGCTGGCCCCGGATGCGGTGGCCTGGGCCCTGCCCAACGTGGGCTCCTATTTCGGCGGCGACCTGGTGGCGGGCATCGTGGCCGCGGACCTGCACCAGCGGCCCGACGTGGCCCTGTTGGTGGACGTGGGCACCAACGCCGAGGTGGTGCTGGGCGACCGCGACTGGCTGGTGGCCTGCGCCGGGGCGGCCGGCCCGGCCCTGGAGAGCGGGGTGGCCAAGATGGGCATCCTGGCCCAGCCCGGAGCCATCGAAGGCGTGAAGATCGACCCCGAGAGCCTGGAGCCGACGCTCAAGATCATCCCGGACCTGGAGGGCCACACGCCTCAGCCCAAGGGCCTGTGCGGCTCGGGGCTCTTGCAGCTTTTGGCCCAGCTCTACCTCACCCGCACCATGGACATGCGGGGCAAGTTCCGCATCCACGAGCACCCGCGCATCTTCGAGAGCGACGAGGGATGGGCCTATATCGTGGCCACCGCCGAGGAGAGCGCCACGGGCTCGGCCATCTACGTGGACGAGGTGGAGATCGACATCCTCCTGCGCTCCAAGGCGGCCATGTACACCATCCTGCGCACCGTGCTCTTGGAGGTGGGCCTGGACTTCGGCGACCTGAGCGCCTTTTTCGTGGCCGGGGCCTTTGGCAACGTCATCGACCCGGAGACCGCCATCACCCTGGGCATGTTGCCCGATCTGCCCCGCGAGCGCTTCGTGCCCCTGGGCAACTCCTCCCTGGCCGGCTGCCAAAAGTTGCTCCTGGAGCCCGAGGCGCGGCCCTCGGTGGAGGCGGTGGTGGGGCGGCTCACCTACCTTGAGCTCAACGTGAACCAGGCGCTCATGAACCGCTTCTCGGCCGCCCGCTTCATACCCCACACCGACCCCGGCCGCTTCCCCAGCGTGCCGGTCTGGCACTAGAGGCCGCCCATGCAAGACGCGCCCGAGCTTCTGCCCCGCGCCAGGGAGCTTAGCGGGCGCAAGCTCACGCGCACCCGTCTGGTGCGCGACAGCACCAGCTTCATGGACCTGGAGCCCGGCGACGTGCTGGAGCTGGAGGGGCGGCGCTATCTCATCACCGGCACCGAGTACGAGGGCCGCTTCGGGCTCTCGGACCAGCCCAAGCCCTGGGTCAAGCGGGCCGTGGACTGGGACGACGGCTCGGCCAAGATCATCAAGCTGGTGTTCCATGAGGAGTTCTATCGCCACGTGGGCGGCTACAAGATCCGCTGCTACCGCTCCCCGGCCAAGGAGGCGCGCATCCTGGACCTGGTGCGGGGCGACATGCGCTTTATGCAGGGCGAGACCCTGAAGGACACCGCGGGCAACCCGGTGCGCGTCTTGGACCGCATCAACGGGGGGCCGGTGGACACGGTCATGGAGGACATGGGCCGCCGGGGGCACGAGGACTACTTCCACAACCATCTGCGCGGGGTGCTCAACCGGCTGCTGGTCCCTTTCCAGGCCATGGCCTGGCTGCACCGCCGGGGCGAGCGCCACGGCGACGTGCGGCGCGATCACGTATTGGCCGACGCGGCCAGCGGGCAGTGGTCCTGGATCGACTTTGACTACAACTACGACTTCATGGCCAACCCCTTTGGCCTGGACATCTACGGCCTGGGCAACATCCTGTGGTTCGCGGTGGGCTGCCAGGAGGTGACCAGCCACTGGCTCAAGCAGGAGCGCAATCCGGCCCTGGAGCGGCTCCGCGACGAGGACTATTCCCCGGTGCTCAAAAACCGGGTGATGAACCTGAAGAAGGTCTATCCCTATCTGCCCGACGGCCTGAACAACGTGCTCTTGCACTTTTCGGCCGGGTCGCCGGTATTCTATGAAAGGGTGGAGGAACTCATGGCCGAGCTGGTCCCGGCCATAGAGCAGCTTCCCCAAGGGGAGGAGGCGCCATGATCATCTGGAACCGCATTTTGGCCACGGTGGACGAGCACGAGCGCTCCCTGGAGGCGGTGCACTATCTGGCCAGCGTTTTGGGCGGGTCGGACACCTGCCAGGTGGCCCTGCTCAGCGTGTACCAGGCCCCCACCGCCGACGCCCTGCCCGACGAGCAGGACCGGGCCCGGGCCGCCGCTCAGGAGGAGGCCCTGCTCCAGGGCCGTCTGGAGCAGGCCCGCCAGATCCTGGCCGAGGCCGGGCTGCCCGAGGCCAACCTGAGCACCCATCTGGTGCGGGCCGAGGGCCGCCCGGTGGCCGAGGTGATCCTGGAAGAACAGGATCGGGGCGGCCACGGCACCATCGTGTTGGGCCGCCGGGGGGTGAGCAAGACCGAGGAGTTCCTCTTCGGCTCGGTGAGCAGCATGGTGATGCACAGAGCCAAGGACTGCGCGGTCTGGATTATTTCTTAGCAAGGGCGCGCCCAGGCTGCGGCATACTGCGTTGCCGGACTCGCTCGCCGGACGCCTTGTCTGGCAACGCCTGACGCAACCGGCCGGGGCGTTGTCGTGGCGCTCAACCTCGCGTCCACCGAAGCCGCCCGCCATGCCTCTTGCCGTTCGGCCCTGTGGCTTTGACCGCAAGTCGCCGGGGTTGGCCGGGAAATTTTTACTTTAACCAACTCTTTCTGTTGTCCAGGCAGCTTGCGCCTCTCGTGCAGGGGATTTCTTGCCACGCCGCTAAAGCGTCGCGGCCCCGATAGACAAGCTATCGGGGCCAGCAGAAAGGCGAGAGGCTTCCAGCCTAGTTGGATTTTTTGATGGCCCCGAGCTGGCCCAGGCGCTTGTAGGCGGCCCGGCCGTAGTTGCTCTTGGGCGCGGCCTTGTAGACCAGGGCGTAGGCCTGCGCCGCGCGGGAGCGCTGGCCCACCCGGTCGAAGGCATAGCCCAGGTAGAAGTTGTTGACCACGTGCTGGGGCATGCGGCGGTAGGCCCGCTGGTGGGCGCGGAGCGCGTTGCGGTAGTTGCGGTTGGCGCGCTCCACCATGCCCAGCACGAAGGAGGGGTAGAAGTTGTACCCGCTGAGCTTGGCCCCCCGGCGGGCGGAGGCCAGGGCGGCGCGGCCTTGCTTCATCTCGGCCTGGGCCAGGGCCAGGCGGGAGTGGAACATGCCCTCCTTGGGGTAGATGGAGATGGCCCGCTGATAGTAGGCCGCGGCCTGGGACCAGCGCTTTTTCTGGGCCAGGGCGTTGCCCTTGTCCGCAGCGGCGTAGGCCGGAGCGCGCTTCCTCTGCGCGGCCAGCATCCGGTTGAAGTTGGCGGTTCGGTAGGGCCGGGTGCTCAGCGGCGAGGCCAATGCCCGGTCCTTGGCGGCGGTGATGCGCTCGCGGGGCAGGGGGTGGCTGGAGAGCCAGGCCTCGATCTCGCTGGGCTCTGACTTTTGCATACGCTGGAACAGGGCAAAGGTCTCCACCATGGCCGTGGGGTTGTAGCCCGCCTTGGTCATGTATTCATAGCCCAGCTGGTCGGCCTGGCGCTCCTGGTCGCGGGAGTAGGAGAGCATCATCAGGTTGCCGGCCACCCCGGCGGCGGCCAGGGCGGCGGGGGCGTATTCGTTGTCGCCCATGGCCAGGGCCAGGCCCAAGAGCGCGCCGGTCAAGAGCACCTGGCGGGTGTAGCCGGCCACGGCGTGGCGGGCGGTGACGTGGCCGATCTCGTGGCCCATCACCCCGGCCAGCTCGTCCTCGGAGTTCATCTTGGTGATCAGGCCCCGGGTGATGGATATCTTGCCGCCGGGCAGGGCAAAGGCGTTGACCTGGCTGGAGTTGACCACCGTGAACTTCCAGGGGAGGTTGGGGCGGTGGCTGTTGCGGGCCAGGCGCTGGCACACCCGGTCCACATAGGCCTGGAGCTGGGGATCCTGGGGGGGCAGGCCGTGATTGAGCTGGATCACCTCGGGGTAGTGCTGGACCCCCATGGCGATCTCCTGCTGCTCGCTCATGAGCACCAGTTCGTCCTCGCCGGTGACCGGGTTCTTGGCGCAGGCGGCCAGGACCAGGAGCAGGGCCGCCGCCAGGGCGGCCAAGAGGGCGATGCGGCTGGATATGAAGCGGCGCGGCAGGCTCATGGCGTGGTTTTTCCCTCGGGCAAAAGAGTCACCGGCAGTTTAGCATAACCCCCGGACCGACTAAAGTTTCTCGGCCACGCTGTTGAGCTTCTGGTCCATGCTGCCTTGTTTGTCGCGGCGGTCGTCGATGTTGATCAGGGTCATCACCCGCTGGGCCCCGGCCTCGAAAGGCACCTCGTGCACCTGGCGGATGACGGCCAGCACTTCGTCCAGGGGGCCTTCCAGCACGGTGCCCATGGGGGTGAGGCGGTTTTTGACTCCCGAAGCCTCCAGGACCTTGTGCACTTGGGCCACGTAGGAGCTGAGGCTGGTGGAGCCGGTGCCCAGGGGAACCACGGTGAGCTGTACCACGGCCATGATTATTCCTCCGTTTTATCTGGCTTGACAGGTTGTTGTAACCCCCCGGCCAAGCGGGTATAGTCTGATCTTAAGGCAGCAATGCGCCACTTTCAGCGCCTTGGTGCCGCACCTTTTTGGAGCGAAACGCCGTGGAGCGAGATTACTACGCCGGGCTGGCAGATGACCAGCTTTTCGAGTTGTTATTCATGGCCGAGGACCGCCTGCCCCGCGAAGCGGCCGAGGAAGCCGCCAATCGGGACGGCCTGGCCCCCTACATCGGCCAGGTGGTGATGGACAAGCAGTCCTGGCTGGCCGAGCTGCCCGACTGGTGGGCCGTGGTGCACGGCACCTACATCCTGGGCCTGCGCGGCGGCGAAGAGTCGGTCCTGCCGCTGATGGCCGTGCTGCGCTGGTCCGACGCATTCGACTGCGACTGGGTGACCGAGCTGTTGCCCTCCATCTTCGGCAGCCTGGGCTCGCCGGCGATCCCCTGGCTGACCGCCGCGGCCCGCGACGCGGCGGCCGGGTGGTCGGCCCGCGACCTGGCCCTGCGCTCGTTGGCCTCCATCGGCCACAAGCACCCCTCCCAGGCGGAGCACGTGTTCCGGGTGATCGGCGAGCGCTTCATGGACGAGGGCGAGGAGCGCCTGGTGCGCCAGCTGGCCGGCCAGATACTGTTGGACTTCCGCCACCAGGGCTATCGCATGGCCTTGATCAAGTTCGCGCGCGAGGAGTTTGCCTTCCGCGAGGTGGACTACCTTTACCCCGCCGGGCTGGACCCGGAGGAGGTGGAGGCGGCCTATCGCCAGGGCGAGCCCGAGCTGTGGCACTACGAAGAGGACTGGATGCGCTTCTACGAGCCCGGCGAGATTCAGCGGCGGCTCAAGCGTTGGACCCGCGAGCGCCTGGGCACCACCGGCCGCTCCCGCAGCCAGAACCCGCCCAGCGGCGGCGGGGCGCGGGTCTTGCCCCTGTTCGAGCAGGGCAAGCCGCCCGAGCCCCAGAAGCCCAGCGACAGCGGCGAGAAGGGGCCTTACGCGCCGGAGGAGTAGGGGGCGTTTCGGCCATCCTGCCCGCGATCATATTTTCGGAGCGGCCCCCCGGAGCCGCTCCGGCTCCGTTTGACAGGTCCAGGGCCGCAATGTTAATCTTATTCCTGCGGCCCGAAAGTAAATCGACAGTGATAACGGGCAATTACTTACCCCAGCCCTGGAGGGGCGCGTGAGCTATCTGGTCCTGGCCCGCAAGCACCGGCCCGCCACCTTTGACCAAGTGGTGGGCCAGGAGCACGTGACCAAGACCCTGGCCGGGGCCCTGGACTCGGGACGCCTGGCCCATGCCTTTTGCTTCACCGGCCCGCGCGGGGTGGGCAAAACCACGGTGGCTCGCGTTCTGGCCAAGGCCCTGAACTGCGAGCACGGGCCCACGGCCACCCCCTGCGGCAAGTGCGTGCACTGCCTGGAGATCACCGACGGGCGCGCGGTGGACGTGCAGGAAATCGACGCGGCGAGCAACTCCAGAGTGGAGGATGTGCGCGAGCTGCGTGAGGTGATCCGCTACCACCCCCAGTCCAGCCGCTTCCGGGTGACCATCCTGGACGAGGTGCACATGCTCTCCAAGGCGGCCTTCAATGCGCTGTTGAAGACCCTGGAGGAGCCGCCCGAGCACGCGGTGTTCATTTTGGCCACCACGGACGTGCACAAGGTGCCCCTGACCATCCTGAGCCGCTGCCAGCGCTTCGACTTCCGGCGGCTGCCGCCCAAGCTGTTGGCCTCGCACCTCAAGGAGGTGTTGGCCAGCGAGGGCTTGGAGCTGCCCGCCGAGAGCCTGGCGCTCATGGCCCGGGAGGCGGACGGCAGCGTGCGCGACTCGCTGAGCCTCTTGGACCAGGTGTTGGCCTCGGGCCAGGAGTCCATGAGCCACCCCGAGGTGGTGGAGCTTCTGGGCCTGGTGGACCGCGAGTTGGTGAGCGCCACGGCCACGGCGGTCTTGGCCGGCGACGCGGGCGCGGTGCTGGATCTGGTGAGCCAGGTCTACGCGGCCGGCGGGGAGATGCAGGCCTTTTACGCCGCCTTGCAGGAGCACTTCCGCAACCTGGCCGCGGCCAAGGCCGCGCCCGAGGGGGCGGAGCTGTTTGGGCTCACCGGCGAGGAGCTGGCCGGCCTCAGGGCCCAGGCCGGGCCCCACAGCCCCGAGACCTTGCACGAGATCTTCGGCCATCTGGCCGCCAGCGAGGATTTGTTCCGCCGCGCTTCCCAGCCCAGGCTGGTCATGGAAATGACGCTCCTGAAGCTCACCCAGGTCAAGCCGGTGGTGAGCCTGGCCGACATTTTGGCCGGGCTGGAGCAGGGCGGCGGGAGCGAAGGCGGAGCGGCCCCCACGGCGGGCGGCGGCGGCTACACCCCGCCCAAGGCCGCGCCCGGCGGCGGACAAACCGCCCGGCCCGTGGTGCGCGAATCCGCGCCCAGCCCCGCGCCTCGCGCCCAGGCCCCGGCGGCGCCCCCGGCCTCGGCTCCGGCGGCCGCCAAGCCCGGCGACGCCATGGCCATGCTCAAGGAGCTGGTGCGCTATGCCGAGAAAAGCATGCCTGCCTTGGCCTCTTATCTGGGGCGCTCCCAGGCGGAGCTGGAGGACGGGTTGCTCAAGGTGACCCTGCCCAGCGGGGCCATCGCGGCCAGCTACGCCACGGACAAGAACCAGACGGCTCTGAGCCAGATGGCCGCCCGCCTGTGGGACGGCGGCCCCTCGGTGCGCCTGGCGGTCGGGGCCGAGGCCGCGCCCGCGCCGGATCGGCAAAAGGAAGCCGAGAGCCGGGCCGCGCTGGCCAAGGAGCTGATGGCCCACCCGGCGGTGCGGGAGGCTACCGAGGTCTTCGAGGCCGAGGTGGTGGCCCTGGACCCGGAGGAGCCTTCCCATTCCGATATGAACCAGTAAGGAGCGATATAGATGATTCCCAAGGGCGGCATGGGCAACCTGATGAAGCAGGCCCAGAAGATGCAAGAGCAGATGCTCAAGGTGCAGCAGGAGCTGGAGGCCAGCGAGGTGGTCGCCTCCTCCGGCGGCGGCATGGTGGAGGCCGTGGTGAGCGGCAAGGGCGACCTCTTGCGCCTTAAGTTCGACCCCGAGGTGGTGGACCCGGAGGACGTGGAAATGCTGGCAGACCTGGTGGTGGCCGCGGTGGGCGAGGCCCAGCGTCGCGCCCAGGAGATGATGGCCAGCGAGATGGGCAAGCTGACCGGCGGCATGAAGATCCCCGGCCTCATGTAATGTACCCCAAGGCGGTCAACAACCTGGTCCACGCCCTGAGCCGCCTGCCCGGCATCGGCAACAAGACGGCGGAGCGCCTGGCCCTGCACCTGGTGCGGGCCCCGGCGGCCGAAGTGCAGGCCCTGGCCCGGGCCGTGGCCGGGGTGGGCGGGGTGACCACCTGCGGGGTGTGCTTCAACCTCACCGAACGCGACCCCTGCCCCATATGCGCGGACCCGGGCCGCGACGCGGCGACGATCTGCGTGGTGGAGAGCCCGGCCGACCTGGCCGCCCTGGAAGGGGCTGGCAGCTTCAAGGGGCGCTATCACGTCTTGGCCGGGGCCCTGGCCCCCCTGGACGGGGTGGGGCCCGAGGAGCTGCGTCTGGACCAGCTGGTGCGCCGGGTGCGCCAAGGCGGGGTCAAGGAAGTGATCATCGCCACCAACCCCACCGTGGAAGGCGAGGCCACCGCCGATCTGGTGGCGCGCTCCCTGGAAGGCCTGGGCGCGGCGGTCACCCGCCTGGGCTACGGCGTGCCGGTGGGCGGCGACCTCAAGTACATGGACGGGCTCACTCTGAGCCGTTCCCTGGAATCGCGGCGCAGGCTGGACTAGCCCATGGAGTTCATGGACTGGCTGCTGTGGTTCGCCATTATTCCGGCGGGGAGTCTGCTGGTTTTCGGGGGGCTGGTGTTTTGGTGGGCGGGCAGCGTCACCCTGACCAGCCGCCGCCGCTGGGTGGTCACCCTGGTGCTCAGCGCGGCCTTCGTAATCCTGGAGATGGCGCTGATCGCCAAGTTCGCCTGGGTGTTGCCGGACTGATCCATTGCGCCTTTCGCGGCGCGACAAGCCAAACAAATTGCAGGTGAGCCAGGCCTAGGCTGCGTTGTGGGCGAGCTGCTCCATGAGGAAGGAGCGCACCTCGGCGGCCGGGCGGAACACGCCGTAATGGCCCTCGGCCAGGATGTCGGCCTCCAGCTCCAGGAGGCGGGCCATGGAGGCGCGCCACTGGACGATGTCCGAGCCAAAGGCCGGGGCAAAGGGGCCGTGCACGTCCTGGCCGAAGAGCACCTTCTGGCCCCCGGCCGAGCACCAGGCCACCAGCGAGCCGGGGGTGTGCCCCGGCGCGTGCAGGATGCTCAGCTCCTGGCCGCCGCCCAGGTCGATTGCGCCGTCGCCGTCCAAGATTTGGTCCGGCGTGGCGGGCTCCAGGGACAGGCCGTACCAGTCGGCGGCCGAGCGCTTGGCGTCGCCGCTCTGAAGCACCTCGGCCTCGGCCCGGTGCATGACCAGCTGGCAGTTGGCCCGCCCGCAGATCTCGGCCGCGCCGCCGGCGTGGTCGATGTGGGCGTGGGTGATGAGCAGGTGGGTGGGTAGGCCGCCCGCGGCCATGGCCAGCTCCAGCAAGGACGCGGCGCTGGGACCGGCCCCGCAGTCCACCAGGACGCGGGCCTCGGGGCCGACGATCAGGTAGCAGAGGCAATCGCGGGGGTCGGTGAGGTCCGGGCCTCCCACCATGTGGATGCCGGGTGCTATCTTGCGGGGTATTTTGGCTTCGCCCATGGTGTTTGCTCCTCGCCCAGGCGACAATGCGCCGCGCCCGGGGGCGCGGCTATATAACTGATTCCTTATTAAAATAGCATGGCGAGACGCTGGAAAAAAGGGGGGGAACGAGCCTGGCCCAAGGGCGGCCCGGCCGGGCCCTAGCGCGTCAGTTCCTTGAGCAGGTTGTCGCTGAGAGGCATGTCCAGGGCGGGGGGCACGTCGCCGGTGGCGGACCAGATGGGCGTTCCGTTGTTCATGAGGGCCAGGGCAGGGCGGCCGCCGGCGGTGTTGAACAACAGGCCGGTGCGGGGCTGCTGGTACATGAACAGGCCGGGCTTATCGCCTTTGACGGCCAACGAGACGGCGGGCTGGTTGTTGCTGTTCCAGATGCCCAGGACGGAGCCTTGGTTTTCACGATTGGTTAATGCAATAGCTGCCTTTCTGTTTGGTCGGAGCAGGGCGATGGAGGAGTCATCTCCCGAAACACTTATGTATGCTTTTGCGGAATTATTCTCGTCGTAAAGCCCCAATGAAGACGCTTTGTCAGGTGCATAAGCCAATACAAGACGAGGCTTACTTCTTTTACTGTTCATAATCCCAATGCTTGAAGATCCATCATCTGAAGATTGAAGGAATAAATTTATCGCTTCTTTTTTGTCATATAAAAAAACGGATGGTCCTTTTGAAGCGCAGCCTAGCATAAGCCTGACTTTTCCTTTGTCATCCTTAATGAAAAATATAGGGAACCCATCGGGATCGAAGCCAAAACCGGCGCGTGGCTGATTGTGTTTGTCAACAATTACTATACTCCTCGCCACCAACCTATCTCTTGGTTGGCCGGAATCATCCTGCTTCGCAAAAACAACGCTAGAAAAGTAATCTCCACCTAACCCAGAGAGAAAGCAAACGAAAACTAGAGCCAAAGTGTGCCATCGGGACATAACCCCCTCCTTAATTTGTTATTTGAATTTGTTTACCATATTTCATTCGCGTTGGAAATAAATTGGCGAGATGCATCCTTTTGATGAGGTCGTTCTATGTGACAGAGTTTACGCCAACTCTATCGGAGGCATATGAATGGCCGTTAATACGGGTTCTGAGATTGTCGTAGGAGTCAGGCTCGAAACCAACCGGACGAGTGTGGAACGAGTAGAAGCGGGACTCCTAGATTTAACCACGTCGTTTAAAAAACAACTTGATAACGTATGGAAGACAACCGAGCGTGAATTCAGCGCGTTCGTGCAAGGCACGGCCAAGGACGCCTCCGATACCTGGGACAAAACCACCAAGGAGATGAACAGCATCACCGGCAAGAGCCTGTGGGGCTCGGTGAAGGCTGTGTTTCAGGACGACATGGACCAGGTGGAGACCATCTGGGACAACGCCTGGAACAGCATGATCGTCTCGGCCGACAAGGCCTGGGACGGGTTGTTGGTTATAGTTAGACAACGATTACAAAGGTTGCGGCGAAAGAGCAAAGGCCCCGAGGTTTTCCCCGGGGCCTTGGCTTTTGGCGGGGAACTTATTAGCGCGTCAGTTCCTTGAGCAGGTCGTCGCTGAGAGGCATGTCCGGGGCGGCGGGGGTGTCGCCGGTGGCGGACCAGATGGGGGTGCCGTTGTTCATGAGGGCCAGGGCGGGGCGGCCGCCGGCGGTGTTGAACAGCAGGCCGGTGCGGGGCTGCTGGTACATGAACAGGCCGGGTTTGTCGCCCTTCACGGCCAGGGACACGGCGGGCTGGTTGTTGCTGTTCCAGATGCCCAGGATGGAACCCTCGCCTTTGCGGTTGAGCATGGCGATGGCGGGCTTTTTGTCTTTGTCGAGGAGGGTGACGGAAGGGTTGCCGTGCTGAGTAGCAATAAATATTTTGGGGTTTTTATTCTCATCAAAAAGGCTGATAGAGGCACCTTTGTTCGGAAGGTATGATAGCCCAAGCCGGTGCTGATTTCTGCCTGCCATCAACCCTATGGATGAACTTCCTCTGTCTTTGGCCGACAGAAATAATTGCATCTCTTCATTTTGGTCGCGAAATACCATCAAGGGACCATTTTCCGTTAAGGCCCAGTAGGCTCTCACTTTGCCATTTTTATCTGCCAAATAAATGAATGGTTGGTCATCTTCAAAGCCGAGGCCAATGCGAGATTTGCCGGAGTTATCAAGAATATTAATACTACTTGTCGTGATAGTATCAGGCTGGGTGTTCGCATAAACTATCTTTTGGCTAAATAGACCGCCTATGGCCCCTCCGATTATCCCCGAAATGCACATTGCCGAGACTAATAAGACAGTGTTTATTCTGCTCACTTTTCCCCTCGTATTAAATTAGTTATGGGTAACGTAGCCAATTTCATAGCATATTTATTATTTTTTTAACAATGGAAATAATTTGGAGATTGCTTCCTCGCTAGGCTCCGAGTGCCCAAGTATTTAATCGGGGTACGAACTAAGCATAGGAGGAGCCCAAATGGCAGGCGGATCAAGTGTGGCACTACTTGAGGTTGGTATTCGGTTGGACCCTAGCAGCGTGCAGGAGCTTGATAGTGCGATAACGGAGGTATACGGCTCAATTAAACAAAAATTCGACCTTATCTCCAGCGCTACCTGGGACGGGTTCAAGGATTATTCTCGAGACACGTCCAAGGACGTGACCAAGACCTGGGAAAGCACCACCAAGGACATGAAGAACCTCACCGCCAAGTCGCTGTGGGGCACGGTGTCGGCCTGGTTCGATGACGACATGGACCAGGTGGAGAACATCTGGGACAACGCCTGGCAGGGCATGCTGGGTAAGGCTGACACCCTCTGGGAAGGGTTGTTGGTTATAGTTAGGCGAAGATTACAAAGGTTGCGGCGAAAGAGCAAAGGCCCCGAGGTTTTCCCCGGGGCCTTGGCTTTTGGCGGGTAACTTGTTAGCGCGTCAGTTCGTTGAGCAGGTCGTCGCTGAGAGGCATGTCCAGGGCGGGGGGAGTGTCGCCGGTGGCGGACCAGATGGGGGTGCCGTTGTTCATGAGGGCCAGGGCAGGGCGGCCGCCGGCGGTGTTGAACAACAGGCCGGTGCGGGGCTGCTGGTACATGAACAGGCCGGGCTTATCGCCTTTGACGGCCAACGAGACGGCGGGCTCGTTGTTGCTGTTCCAGATGCCCAGGATGGAGCCCTCGCCCTTGCGATTGAGCATGGCGATGGCGGGCTTTTTGTCCTGGTCGAGGAGAGTGACCGAGGGGTTGCCGTGAGTAACAGATATCACGGCTTTGCCAACGTTGTTTTCATCGAATAGGCCGATGGTTGGGCCTTGGTTAGGAGAGTAGGCCATCATTAGTCTTGGTTTTGTGCCATTACTCGTTAGGCCAAATGACGAACTGCCGTCATTTGACGCTTCCAAAGCTAAAACAATATTACCCTTGCTATCATTCATGCCCAAAATAGGCCCACTAGGCGTGCAGGCTAAGTATGCCCTGGTTTTGCCTTGAGTGTCTTTTAAAAATATGGCTGGATTCTTGTCCTTATCAAAACTAATCCCTGCACGTGGCCTATTGTTTTCATCGACCAGGAAAATGCTATGCGCCACAATCTTTTCAGGATAATGAATTGTATCGGCTTTTGTTATTGGTGTTTGCCCGAATAAATAGGTGCCAACTAAACTTGTAAGGAGAGAAACAGCAATAAGGAAAGATAGCTTGAGTATTTTCATTGGATTCCCCCTTGCTAAATAAGTTCTTTAAAATAAAAATACCACAAATTATTGCATAAGGAAATTAATTTGTGAGCAATGTCCATGGCAGTGCGCCAAATTATGTGATTACCATTGGTCGCATAAAGGAGGTGATGTCATGTCCACAAAGATAACTAGCGAATGGGGAATCGAGGTGGCCCCCTCTGTTGTTAAGCGCGAACTGGATAAGGCTAAGGAAGAATTGAATTCTATTCCGAAAGTACTCCAGCAAGAGTTTGAACGCATCACAAAGATCACCCAACGCGAATTCAGCGCGTTCGTGCAAGGCACGGCCAAGGACGCGTCCGATACCTGGGACAAGACCACCAAGGAGATGAACAGCATCACCGGCAAGAGCCTGTGGGGCTCGGTGAAGGCTGTGTTTCAGGACGACATGGACCAGGTGGAGGACATCTGGGAAGACGCCTGGCAGGGCATGCTGGGCAAGGCTGACACCCTCTGGGACGGGTTGTTGGTTATAGTTAGGCGACGATTACAAAGGTCGCTGCGAACGAGCCAAGGCCCCGAGGTTTTCCCCGGGGCCTTGGCTTTTGGCGAGATGCTTTTTAGCGCGTCAGTTCCTTGAGCAGGTCGTCGCTGAGAGGCATGTCCAGGGCGGGGGGAGTGTCGCCGGTGGCGGACCAGATGGGGGTGCCGTTGTTCATGAGGGCCAGGGCAGGGCGGCCGCCGGCGGTGTTGAACAACAGGCCGGTGCGGGGCTGCTGGTACATGAACAGGCCGGGCTTATCGCCTTTGACGGCCAACGAGACGGCGGGCTCGTTGTTGCTGTTCCAGATGCCCAGGATGGAGCCCTCGCCCTTGCGATTGAGCATGGCGATGGCGGGCTTTTTGTCCTGGTCGAGGAGAGTGACCGAGGGGTTGCCGTTGCCTACCGCTACAAAGATTTTTACCTTGCTCTCGTTGTCGAACAAGCTGATTGAGGGCCCTTTGTCGGGTAGATGGCTTAAAAATAGCCTTGCCTTGTTTCTGCCCGCGTAGAGACCAATTGTCGATTTACCTTCGTTGTCGGAACTGATCATCATTGCAGGCTCGTTGTTGTCATGCCTAAAAACGAGAAGAGGTCCTTTATCATTCATTCCAATATACGCTCTGACCACATCTTTTTTGTCATTAAAAAACAAAACAGGGCCATCCTGCGCAAAAGATAGTCCACCCCTGATATTACCGTCCTTGTCAACCAGTTCAAAACTGCTTGCGGTCAATTTGTTCGGGCGCTGGTTTCCGTAGGCAGTATTTACAAAAAAGCGAGCTGAAATCGCTCCACCAAAACACCCTGAAATCACAAAAATGATAGTAAAAAAAATGAATTGAAGCCTGGTCATGATGTTCCCCCTTTTGGATTGCATATTAATTATGGGATAAAAGTTTATAACATATTTCCGCGAAGCACATCAATGAAACAGGTTGGTAGTTAAAAAACAAATCATCGCGTAAAAGAAAGGAGACTTTTTACGTGGAGGATAGTTATGTCCACTGATGCAACTAAGATAGTCGGGAAATTGGTGTTAGAAACGGACCAAGCCAGTGTAGATCGCACAGCAAAAGAAATAAGTTCTGTATTTACTTGGATGAAACAAGAGTTCGACCTCTTCTCGAATTCTACCTGGGACGGGTTCAAGGACTACTCCCGGGACACCTCCAAGGACGTGACCAAGACCTGGGAAAGCACCACCAAGGACATGAAGAACCTCACCGCCAAGTCGCTGTGGGGCACGGTGTCGGCCTGGTTCGATGACGACATGCACCAGGTGGAGAACATCTGGGACAACGCCTGGAACAGCATGATCGGTTCGGCCGACAAAGCCTGGGACGGCTTCCTTAACCGCGCCGTGAACCGGGCCTGGTCGGGCGTGGGCGGCATCTTCGACAAGGTGGTAATGGACCCAGCCAGCGACTGGCTGAGCGGCGCGCTGGGGCTTTCCGGTTCCAGCATTCACTTTAACGACAAGATGGAGGACTTTTTCGCGGCCGTGGAAATGGGCGACTCCTATTGGGAGGCCCTGAATACGGCCGACATCCTCCCCACCGGCGGAATCACCAAGGCGATTGCGAGTTGGTTCGGTGGAAGCGAACCCGCCGTGGCCGAGACCGTCTCCGAAGCCCTGGCCAACAGCGCCTCCCTGTTCGACTTTGGCAGCCAGGCCAGCCTGTATGGCACGGAGGTAGTCTCCGAATCCATGGCCAACAGCGCCGCCTTGTTCGACTTCGGCAGCCAGCCCAGCCTGGGCAGCGGGCTTGGCGCGGGCC
The DNA here is from genome assembly GCA_020444545.1 of Desulfarculaceae bacterium. NCBI lineage: Bacteria > Pseudomonadati > Thermodesulfobacteriota > Desulfarculia > Desulfarculales > Desulfarculaceae > Desulfarculaceae bacterium. The sequence goes on from JAHLKT010000005.1 coordinate 77,107, forward strand.
TGGCCACGCCCTTGGGGGCCTTCGGGTTGGCCCTGGCGCCGGGCATGGTGGGCATGCTGTTCCACGATGAGATCAGCGGCCTGCTGGGCATGGATACCGACCCCATGACCCCGGAGGAGGCCATAAGCAACTGGCAGGGCCAGGAGAACTTCCTGGCCGGGCTCAGCGGCAACATAGCCGGGGCGGGCCAGGAATGGGCCGAGCTGGCGGGCACCCAGTTCGGGCTGTTCGGCCAGGCGGCCCAGGAGGCGGCCGAGGATTTGGAGCGCCTGCGGACCGTGGCCGGCTACACCCAAGAGCAGCTCGACGGGGTGGTGGCCTCGCTGGACCCCCTGAGCCAGGAGCTGGTGACCAGCGGGCAGGCGGCCAACACCCTGGAGGACGAGGTGCGCCAGCTGGCCGTGGAGATCCACGCGGCGGCCAACAGCATGGCCCTGACCGACCAGGCCACGATCCAGTTCAACGGGCGCATCGACGACTTGGCCGGGCGGCTGGGGCTCTCGGGGGACGCGGCCCAGGAGTTCAAGAGCGCGCTCTACGGCCTGGCCGACGGCTTCAGCGCGGGGGGCGAGGAGGCGGCGGGCTTCGAGGCGGCCCTGGACGCCTTCACCCAGGGCACCCTGGCCTCGCTGACCTCGGGGGCCGAGGGCTCCCGCGAGGCCATCCAGGGGCTCATCAGCTCCATGAAAGGGGTGTCCGGGGCCTCGGGCATCAGCGTGGAGGACATGGGCGACGGCACCACCCGCTTCACGGCAATGGACTACGCCTCGGGCGGCACGGTGGACAACCTGGGCCTGTACCACGCCGGGAGCGGGGGCAACGCGGCCTATGGCTATTACCACTCCGGCGGGCTGGTGGCGGGCTGGCCCAAGGCCCACGCCGGGGCCCTGATCAGCTCCCTGGCCCGCGACGAGGTACCCCTCGTGGCCCGGCGGGGGGAGTACGTGGTGCGCGCCGAGGCGGTGAACGCGGCCACCCTGCCGGCGCTCAAGGCCCTGAACCAGGGCGGGGGCATGGCCGGGGGGGACATGCAGGTGAACTTCACCATCAACCTCAACGGCAACCTCATGGGCAACGACGACCAGATCGAGGACATGGTGCGGCTCATCGAGAGCCGGCTGCGGCAGCTGAAAAGCAGCCGTTGGGGTGCCTAGCGGGGTTGGGCCAGGGGGAAGGGATCGGCCTGGGGCGCGCAAGGCCGGGCGTAGTCGCCCTCCGGGGCCTCGCCCCGGTTCACCGCGTCGAACAGGGCGCACTGCTCGGCGAGGGACAGCCCCTCGAAACGGCGCTGAGCCGCGTCCCCGCCCTGGCCCCGGCACAGGGCGCAGCGCGTGGGGGAGCAGCCTTGGCAGGCCCGGCAATCCGGGCAGGGATGTTTTTTCTCGCCGGTGGTGGTCATGCTTGCACCTCTAATTTATAGTTAAGCATTTTGCGGCGCATTGCATCCCGTAGAGCGAAATCCTTAAGGCGCGTGCTCATGGACCTGACCACCATACAACAGCTCATCGCCGACAACGGCTATTGGGCCCTGTTCGTGGGCACCTTTCTGGAGGGGGAGACCTTTTTCATCCTGGCCGGGGTGGCCGCGCGCAAGGGCCTCTTGAACCCCTACTACGTGGCCCTGATCGCCATGGCCGGCGGGTTCATCGGGGACCAGGTGTTTTTCATCCTGGGGCGCTGGCGGGGCATGGACGCGGTGACCTGGTCGCGCTCGGTGGCCCGCAAGGCGGTGGAGGCCCGCCGTCACATCCGCAGGCACGCGGTGCTGCTGATATTGCTCAGCCGCTTCCTTTACGGCCTGCGCATGGTCATACCCCTGGCCTGCGGCATGGCCGGGGTGCCCATCTGGCGCTTCGTGGCCCTGAACTTCATCTCGGCCCTGGCCTGGTGCCTCACCTTCGGAGGCATCGGCTACTTCTTCGGGGGGCTCATCTTCGATCAGCTGGACGTGGTGCGCGGCCTGCAAGTGCTCTTGCTGGTGCTGGTGGCCGTATTGGCGGTGAGCTATCTGGTGGTGCGCGCGGTCAAGCGCCGCCTGCTGGACGACAACCCTTCCGATTCCAACGGAGACTCCCCGGAAAACTAGGGCGATTCCCCGATAACTAGGGCGCGCTCACCTGAATGGTGATGGGCAGGCTGAGCGAAGCGGGCATGTGGCAGACCTGGTCGTCGCAGGCCTGGTAGCTGATCTTGGCCGTGGCGCTGTAGGCGCCGGGCTTGACGCTCGACGCCACCTTGCCGCTCAGGGCCAGGCTGACCTTGTCGCTGTAGACCTTCACCGGCTTATCGGAAAACTGCACCTTGGCCTCGTGGGCCGGGGGGAACGCCGGGGCGGCGAAGCTGATGCCCGCCGGCGCGCTGAAGCTCACCTTGGTGGGGATAAGGCCGTCGTCCCCGGCCGAGGGGCCGTTGATGTGCAGCTTGGGCGCGATGGTCAGGCGCAGCTCTAGGCTGAAGGCCTGGCCCGGCTTGGCGGCCACCACGGCGGGCTCGGTCCGGCCCTTTACTATGGGGCCTTCCATCATGGCCGAGGCGGCCAGGGGGGCGGCCAGCAAGGCCATGGCCATGATCAGGATTGCCGATATGCGCATGATGCTCTACTCCGGGGGCGCGCGCCCTCAGTCCTCCAGGCTGGTGAGAATGCCGATGGGCTTGGCCTTGGGCGCTTGGCAGGAGCTGGGGCCGGCGTCGCGCCAGCCCAAGGGGGCCATCTTGCCCTCGGGCAATACTTTGAGCCGGGCGCAGGCCCGGGCCAGGCGCGGCCACACCAGATCCTGGGAGTCCTCGAGGTCCAGGCTCAGGTCCAGCATGACGAGGGTGGCCAGCTTGAGGCGCTCCTCCTGGGCCAGGCCCATGAAGGCCCATACCCGGCGGCCCTCCAAGCGGGGCATGGCCAGGGGACCGCTCAGGCGCACCTCGTCGCCCAGGCCGGCCTTGGCGGTCATGTACTTGAGGCCCACGGCCAGGCTGCGCCCCAGATCATAAAGCCGGGCCGAAAGGTCGCTGTCCGCGGCCAGCTCCAGCAAATGGGACACCACCTCGATGGTCTCCGGAGCGGGCGGTTGGGCGGGCTCGGGCGGAGCCTCGCCCCGGCCGGCCAACACGCCCAGGGTGCGCCCGGCGGGCAGGGCGGGGGACCACAACACCATGTCCGGCTCCAGGCCGTAGGCCGCCGAGGCGCCGCCCCGGCCCAGGCGCAGGCCGGTGGCGGATTCGTCCACCACCAGGAGCATGCCCGCCTCGCGGGCCTCCGCGGCCATGCGGCCACAGGCGGCCTCGCCGGGGCTCCAGTCGCAGCGCAGCACCGCCACGCCGGGCTCGCCGCCGGGCGAGGAGAGCGCCTGGCCGGTGCCCGGGGCCATCCAGGCCACGCCCTTGGGGCGGCCCGAGGCCGCGGCCAGGCGGCTGGCCGCCAGCACCGCCTGGGGCGGCTTGGCGTACAGGCGCACCCATTCGGCCCAAGGCCACTGGGCCCTGAGGTTGTCGGGGATGCTCTCCGGAGCCGTCTCGTAGATGGTCACGGTGAGGGGCAGGGCCAGGGACGGGTCGGAGTAGTCCACCATGGGGCCCGGGTCGGGGGCCTGTTTTTCCCAAATGGCGGCGAGTAGCTCGCTCTGTTCGGGCGTGGGCTGCAACCGGTCGCTTTGCATACTTTATAACCTTAGTGCGGGTGGGCGCCGTTTGCATTATAGCCTTAGGCCGCGGCCATGCCAAGGAGCATGGCCACAACCAGTCCCGGCCTAGTGTATCTCCTTGCGCTATGCTAAAATTCCCACAGCAGACTCCGCCCCAGGGGTCGCCCCGCACAAAGCCAAAAAACCTCTCCGGCCCGGCCGGAAATCGAGTGCAAGGCTGTGAACATACCAACCAACACCCAGGCCAGCCCCGGCAGCGATAGCCTGAGCATCCTCTTGGTGGATGACGAGGCCAACATTCGCGAGGCCCTGGCCGAATATCTCGCCAGCCTGAACAATCACCGCCTGGTGACCGCGGCCAACGGCAAAGAGGCCCTGGAGTGCTTCGCGCCGGGCAAGTTCGATTGCGCCTTTTTGGATCTTAAGATGCCGGGCATCACCGGGGTGGAGCTGTTGGCCCGGCTCAAAGAGCTGGACCAGACCCTGCCGGTGGTGATCATGACCGGCTTCCCCTCCCTGGACGCGGCCATCGACACCATGCGCCAGGGAGCCAGCGACTTTTTGGTAAAGCCCTTCAACCTGGACCAGGTGCAGGCCACCCTGGAGCGGGTGGTGCGCGAGCATCGCCTGTTGCAGGAGAACCTCCGGCTCTCCGAGCGCCTCAAGCAGCAGGATAAGATCGAGCGCCTCAACCGGGAGCTGAGCCGCCGGGTGCACGAGCAGCAGGTCTTGCATGAGATGTCCGACGCCCTGGACCGGCTGCACACCTCCGAGGACATCTACCAGGGCATCGCCGATCTGGCCCGGGAGCACCTGGACGCGGGCAAGGCCGCGGTGCTGCTTTTGGACCCGGCCAGCAACCAGCTGGTGGTGATCGCCCAGAGCGGTTTCTCCCCGGAAACGGTGGGGCAGGTGACCGGCAAGGAGGGCGAGGGTTTCTGCGGCCGGGTCATGGCCGGGGGCAAGCCGGTGATGGGCCGCCCCGAGGCCATGGAAGAGGTAGACCGCCTGCTGCCAATGAATGGCAGCCTGCTGTGCCTGCCCATCATGATCCGCGACCAGAGCCTGGGCCTGTTGTTGGTGGGCGAAAAGCGCGGCAGCCTGCCCTTTAGGGGCGAGGACGCCTTCCTGGCCCGCTTTCTATTGCAAAAGGCGGCCCTGAGCGTGGAGAACATCGCGCTCTACGAATCCATGGTCTCCAACCTGCACTCCACCCTGGGCGCGCTGGTTCGGGCCATGGAGGCCAAGGACCCTTACACCCGCCAGCACAGCCGCCGGGTGACCAACCTGGCGGTGCTCACCGCCGAGGCCATGTCCCTGGGGGTCAGCCAGATCGAGTCGCTGAAGTTCGCGGGCTATCTGCACGACATCGGCAAGATCGGCATCAAGGACCACATCCTGCTCAAGGAGAGCAAGCTCACCTCCGAGGAATATGAGGAGATCAAGCGCCACCCGGATATCGGCGAGTCCATCATCCGGGCCATGGACTTGAGCCAGGACGAGCGCCACATCGTGCGCCACCATCACGAGCGCTGGGACGGCCGGGGCTATCCCGACGGGCTGGCCGGCGAGGACATCCCCCTCCTGGCCCGGGTGGTGGCCGTGGCCGATGCCTACGACGCCATGACCTCGGACCGCTCCTACCGCCGCTCGCGCAGCGTGCAGGAGGCGGTGGCCGAGCTCACCGCCTGCGCGGGCAGCCAGTTCGACCCCTCGGTGGTGGAGGCCTTTGTGCGCATGCTGGCCCGCTACCACCAGGACATGGAGAGCATGGCCGCCGAGATGGACCCGGCCGGCTCCGGCCTCGGTGACGGCAAATGAGCTCCGCCGCCTTGACCCCCGAAATTTTGCGGGCCCTCTTGGATCGCGAGCGCCTGCTCCTCGCCGGACGCCTGCTGCCCGGAGTGGTGCACAATCTCTCCGGCGGGGTGCAGACCATGTCCCTGCCCCTGGACCTGGCCCGCCTGGCCCTGGGCCGGGGCGACAGCCAAAAGCTGGCCGACAAGCTGGAGACCATGCGCGAGGGCCTGGAGCGCATGACCATGGAGGTGGGGCTTTTGGCCCGGCGCAGCCGCACGGACCGCAAGCTCGCCTCCGAGCCCCTGGACCTGGCCGAGCTGGCCGGCGGGGAGCTGGATTTCTGGCGGAGCGACCTGTTCATGAAGCACGAGGTGCGCCTGGAGCGGGAGCTGCAAGGCGACCTGCCTCTGGCCCGCTGCGCCCCGGCGGACGCGGCCCTGGCCCTGAATCTCGTGTTGGCCAACGCGGTGGAGGCGGTGCAGGGCGGCCCCTCGCCGGTGATAGTGGTGAGCGCCCTGGCGGTGGAAAACGGCCTGGCCCTGGAGGTGTCCGACACCGGCCCCGGCCCCGAGGCGGAGCTGGCCAAGAGCATGTTCGAGCCCTTCACGGGCGACAAGGGCGAAGGGCACGACGGCCTGGGCCTGTTCCTGGCCCGCGAGGCGCTGAGGCCCTGGTGCGGCGAGGTGGCCTGGCTGCCCGAGGCGGGGCGCACCACCTTCCGGATCAGCCTGCCCCGCGCCTAACTTAAATTTCGCGGAAAATCAGTCCTTGGACGGAGGCCCCTGCTCGCAGGAGGCGCACTCCGTGGGGGTGGGGCCGCTCAGGGGCTCTATCTGATGGCAGGGCCCGCCGCCCCCGCAGCCGCAGCCGCATGAGGGCGCGCCGGGCTGGGGCCGAAAGGTGCGCAGCAGGCGCCGCCCCACGAACCAGGCGGCCAGCCCCACCACAACGGCCACGATGATTCCTTGCCACATGCGCTTACCTCCTTATCCCAGGCCCAAGAGCTTGCCGCCCTGGAACACGGCCAGGGCCAGCAGATAGGCGATCACCGTGTTGTAGCCCAGGGAGAACAGGGGCCAGCCCCAGCCGCCGGTCTCGCGGCGGATCATGACCAGGGTGGCCATGCAGGGGGCGTAGATCATCACGAAGATCATCAGGGCAAAGGCGCTCAGGGGGCTCCAGCCCTTTTCCTTGGCCAGGCGCTGGCTAAGGCTGGCCGCGTGCTCCGGGTCCACCTCGCCCAGGGAGTAGGCCACCCCCATGGTGCTGACGATGACTTCCTTGGCCGCGAAGCCGCCCACCAGAGCCACGTTGGTGCGCCAGTCGAAGCCCAGGGGCGCGGTGAGGGCGGTGAGCCCGCGCCCGATCCTGCCGGCCACGGTGCCGGCCAGCTCGGCCGAGGCGCGCTCGGACTCCAGCTCTTGGCGGGCCTGGGTCGTGGGCGCGGCGGCGATGCGCGCCTGCCAGGCCGCGTCTTGGGCCGGGTCCAGGGCCGGGAAGCTCATGGCCGCCCACATGAGCACGCTGACCCCCAGGATCATGGTGCCCGCCTTTTTCACGTACTGCCAGGTGCGTTCCCAGGTGTGGATCACCAGGCCCTTGAGGGTGGGGGCGCGGTAGGGGGGCAGTTCCATGACGAATGGCGTCTGCTCGCCCTTGAGGATGGTCACTCTGAGGAGCTTGGCGGCCAACAGGGCCAGGGCCCAGGAGATCAGGGTGAGCAAAAAGAGCATCTGGGCCTGGTGGCGGGCGAAAAAAGCGGCGATGAGAAGGCTGAACACCGGCAGCTTGGCCCCGCAGTTCATGAAGGGCACGGTGAGGATGGTGGCCAGACGGGCCTTGGGGTCCTTGAGGGTGCGCGCGGCCATGACCCCGGGCACCGCGCAGCCCCCGGAGATGCCCCCGCCCACGATCAGGGCCATGACGCTGTTGCCGTGCAGGCCGAAGATGCGCAGCACCCGGTCCATGATGTAGGCCACCCGGGCCATGTAGCCCGAGTCCTCCATGATGGCGATGGCGAAAAACATGAAGGCGATGAGCGGCGCGAAGCCCAGCACCCCGCCCACCCCGTCGATGACGCCGGATACGATCAGCGAGCGCAAGATCCCCTCGGGCATGGCGCTCATGACCATGCCGCCCATCCAGCCGAAAAACTTTTCGAACCACACCACCGGGCTCTCGGAGGCCCAGAACACGAACTCGTAGATGGCGTAGAGCACCCCGAACAAAAACAGCGGCCCGCCCAGGCGGTGGGTCAGCACCTTGTCCAGCTTGTCGCTGAAGTCCATGCGCATCTCGCGCTCGCTGACCACCACCTGGCGGGTGATGCCCATGATGAAGCCGTAGCGGTAGTCCGCGATGATGCTCTCGGGGTCGTCGTCCATGGTCGAGCGCACGTGGGAGGCCACCCGGCGGCACACCGGCAAGAGCGACTTGGCCAGCTCCGGGGTCTGCTCCACGTTGTCGATGACTTCCTGGTCGCCCTCCAGGCACTTGACCGCCAGCCAGTGGGCGCTCAACAGGCCGTGGCGCTCCTGGGAGCCCTGTAGCAGGGCCTCCACCTCGGCCACCCCCTGGTCCACGTCCGCGCCGTAGCTGATCTCCAGGGGCTTCCACTCCGGCGGATTCTCGGCCAGCTCAACCGCCGCCCGCAGCATCTCCTCCATGCCCTTGCCCTGGCGGGCCACGGTGGGCACCACCGGCGCGCCCAGCAGCCGGCTCAGCTTGGCCGTGTCGATCTTCAGGCCCTTGCTCTCGGCCACGTCCACCATGTTCAGGCAGATGATCAGGGGCACGCCCAGCTCCATGAGCTGCACGCTGAGGTAGAGGTTGCGCTCCAGGTTGGAGGCGTCCACCACGTCCACCACCACGTCGGGGCGCTGGCCGATGAGATAGTTGCGGGCCACCAGCTCCTCGGGGGAGTAGGCGGTGAGGCTGTAGGTGCCGGGCAGGTCCACCACCTGCACCGGGCGGCCGTCCAGATGGGCGGTGCCCTCCTTGTACTCCACCGTCACCCCGGGGTAGTTGCCCACGTGCTGGCGCGCCCCGGTGAGGGCGTTGAACACGCTGGTCTTGCCGGCGTTGGGGTTGCCGGCCAGGGCGATGGTGTAGGGGCGGCTCATGATCCGGTTTCCGGCTCCACCAGGATGTGCTCGGCCTCGTTGTTGCGCAGGGTGAGGTTGTAGCCCCGGAGCTTGATCTCCACCGGGTCCTTGAGCGGGGCCCGGCCGATGACTTGGATGACCGTGCCGGGCACCAGGCCCATCTCGCGCATGCGCCGGCCCAGCTCGCCGCCGGTGCCGATCTTCTTGACCACGGCCCGGTGTCCGGGCTTTAGCTGCCTTAGGCTGACGACGGGGCTCATGGGCTCTCCGGGACTAGTGATGGTTGATCAGGCTGACCTGCACCTTGGCTGCCACGCCCTGGCCCAGGGCCAGGCGGGTGCCGCCGCAGGCCACCACCACCGCGCCGCCCGAGGAGGAGATCACCTCCAGCTCGGTGCCCAGCTGGATGCCCATGTCGGCCAGATGGCTCTGGGACTGCTCGCCTCCGGCCAAGCGCTCCACCCGCACCCGCTCCCCGGCCGATGCCAGGTTCAAGGGCAGGGTGGGGGTGCGGCGGCGGCGGCAATTGTCGCACAGGCCGTAGATTTGCAAGCGGTGGCTTAGGTGATGGAAGCCGTGCTCCTTCGCGGCGGTGTGCTTGAGCGCCTCCAGCTCGGGATGGTGAAACTCGGTGATGGAGCCGCACTTGGTGCAGATGAGGTGGTCGTGGTGCTCGCCGAGGTGGCGGTGCTCGAACAGATCCGGCTGATTGTCGAAGTGGCGGCAGGAGGCCAGGCCGAAGCGGGTGAGCATCTCCAGGGTCTCGGCCACGAAGCCGGGCTCCAGAGCCAGGCCGGAGGCCTTGAGGCGATCGTCCACCTGCGCGGCGCTCTGGTGCTCCTCGCGCTCCAGAAACGCCTCCAACACCGCCAGGCGGTCGGCCAGGCGGTTGATGCCCTGCTGGCGCAGGAGGCGCTCGAACTGGCGCCTTTCCTCATCGTGTAGGTTGATGCTCAACTAATTCTCCAAAGACAACTAAATTAACAGAGCCTAATTATAACGCGCAAGGTAAAACTGTCACCTCGATACCCCTTAAAAATAATCATTTCGTGAAGAAAGGCAATGGAGCCGCGCCGGGCTCCGGGGGATTTCACCGATTCTTAACCTGGGCGCTTGGCCGAAGCAGCCGCTTGTGTTAACCTTAACGTTAACACCTAACGATGCTAGGAGATAAGCATGGCCGACATCACCGCCGAGGACATCGGGCGGCACTGGCAATCCGTGGTGGACACCATGGCCGAGGGGCTGTTCGTGGTGGACACCCGGGGCAGGGTGGTGTTCATCAACCCTGCCGCCGAGCGCCTCACCGGCTACCGCCGGGAGGAGGTGCTGGGCCGCTCCTGCTCGGCCTTCGAGTCGGAGACCTGCCAGTCCTGCCATGACGAGCAGGGCTGCATGGCCTGCGGCCTGTTCGAAAACGGCCGGGTGCTCAACAAGCGCTGCACTATCGTGAAGAAGGACGGCAGCGCGGTGCACATGCTCAAGAACGCCCGCGTCTTGCACGACGAGCTGGGCCAGGTCATCGGCGGGGTGGAAACCCTCACCGACGTGACCCCGGTGGTGGAGCGCGACCGCCAGATCAGCGGCCTCAAGCGCCAGCTCAAACGCGACTACGGCTACGAGGGGCTCATCGGCCAGTCCCCGGCCATGCGCCGGGTGTACCAGCTCCTGGAGTCCGCCGCCGCCTCGGCCGCGCCGGTGGTCTTGCTGGGGGCCAGCGGCACGGGCAAGGAGCTGGCCGCCGCGGCCATCCACAACCGCTCTCCCCGGCGCAAAGGGCCCTTCGTGCGGGTCAACTGCGCGGCGCTCAACCCGTCCCTTCTGGAAAGCGAGCTGTTCGGGCATGAAAAGGGCGCCTTCACCGGGGCGGAGCGCACCCGCGAGGGCCGCTTCGAGGCGGCCGACGGGGGCAGCCTGTTCTTGGACGAGATCGGCGATCTGCCCGCCGGGCTCCAGGCCAAGCTCTTGCGCGTGTTGCAGGAGGGCGAGGTGGAGCGGGTGGGCTCCAACCGCTCCATCAAAGTGGATGTGCGCATCATTACCGCCACCAACCGCGACCTGGTCAAGCTCATGGAGTCCGGCGAATTTCGCGAGGACCTGTTCTACCGCATCAACGTGGTGCCCATAAGCCTGCCGCCCCTGGCCGCGCGCAAGGAGGACATCCCCCTGCTCGCCCGGTCGTTCATCGAGCGCACCGCCCTGGGTTCCGAGCGGGGCATCACCGGCATCAGCCCGGCCGCCCTGGAGGCGCTCATGGCCCACGACTGGCCGGGTAACGTGCGCGAGCTGATCAACGCCATCGAGTACGCCTTTGTCACTTGCCCGGGCGGCGAGATTCTGCCCATGCACCTGCCCCCCAGCGTGCTGGGCGATCGCCCCGCCTGCGGTCCCTCGGCCCCGGGCCCCACCCAGGACCCCTTGGAGGCGGCCCAGCGGGCCGAGATCGAGGCCGCGCTCAGGGCCACGGGCGGCCACAAGGCCCAGGCCGCCGCCTCCCTGGGGATAAGCAGGGTAACTCTTTGGAAACGCATGAAGAAGCTGGGCATGGCCGCCTAGGTTTTATCCTCTGTTAATCTGCCTTAACGTTACTTAACGTTTCTCTCTGAAAGGCGTGGCGGGATAAGCCACTGAAATAAAAACTAAAACATGCAAAATCTCGGGCAGGGGCCTTTTCGGCACGGGGCTTGCTCTATTAGGCGCCAACCGACGAGACCCGGGCCCGGCCCGGTTGCGATAGCGAGGGAAGTGGTAATGCCCAAGGATCTGAGTCGAAGAAGTTTTCTGCGGGGCGGCCTGGCCGCCGCCGCCGGGGTGGCCGCCAGTCCCATCATCCTGCCGACCGCGGCCCAGGCGGCCAGCGGCAAGGAACTGTGCACCCTCTTGGACCTTTCCAAGTGCATCGGGTGCGAGGAATGCGTGGGCGCCTGCCGCGAGCAGTGGCAGTCCAGCGTACCCGACCCGGTGAGCCCCATCCCCGCTCCGATTCCGGCCAAGGTGCCGGTGCAGGACTGGTCTAAGCGCAAGGATGTCTCCGACCGCCTGACCCCCTACAACTTCCTATATATCGAGCACCTGGAAGTGCCCTACAAGGGCGAAACCGTGGAGCTCAACGTGCCCCGCCGTTGCATGCACTGCCTCAACCCGCCCTGTGCCGACCTCTGCCCCTTCGGCGCAGGACGGGTGGAGAAAAACGGCGTGGTGCACATCGACCCCGAGGTGTGCCTGGGCGGGGCCAAGTGCAAGACGGTCTGCCCCTGGAAGATCCCCCAGCGCCAGTCCGGGGTGGGGGTCTATCTGGATATCATGCCCAAGTTCGCGGGCAACGGGGTGATGTTCAAGTGTCACCGTTGTTTGCCCCTGGTGGAAAAGGGCCAGCAGCCCCGTTGCGTGGAGGTCTGCCCCGAGCAGGTGCAGAGCATCGGCCCGCGCGAAAGCATCCTGGCCCAGGCCGAGACCCTGGCCCGCCAGAAGGCCGAGGCCGACGGCGCCTCTCCCGAGAGCTGGCGCGACTACGTCTACGGCTTGAGCGAGAACGGCGGCACCACCACTCTTTACGTCTCGCCCATGCCCTTCAGCGTGGTCAGCCAGGCCATCGAGCAGGCCCACGCCGCCTCGGCCAAGCCCGGCCGGGGCCGCGCCGCCCAGGCCAAGCAGGGCGGCCGGCGCAAGGGTCGCGGCTTCGGCGGCCGGCCGCCCATGGGCCCGGTGGCCGACGTGATGGCCAAGGCCGACAACCTCAGCCTGGCCCTGGTGCTGGCTCCGCTGGCCGGGCTGGCCGCGGGCTTCACCCGCCTGTTCGGCAAGAAGCTCCGCTCCGACGACTCTGAGCACAAGGGGGAAGCGGCATGATGAAGCACTCTTATTCTCCCGGCGGCCGCGTGGCGGTGTGGCTCTACGGCATCGCCATCGGCCTGGCCCTGTTCAGCGGCTTCGGCCAGATGCCCCTGTACAACCGTTATTACCTCACCTCGGTGCCCGGCCTGGGCTGGAGCGGCAACTTCATCGCCCTGAGCGAGCTGCACTACTTCGCCGCCGCCCTGATGCTGGGTCTGTTGGCCTGGCGCCTGGCCCTGGATGTCCGAGACACCGACACGGCCTGGTCCTGGGGCCCCCGCTCCTGGTGGGGCTGGAGCCTCCTGGCGGTCATCGCCCTCACCGGCGCGGCCAAGGCTCTGCGCAACGCGGGCATCTTTTTGCCCCCGGTCTGGCTCATGATCCTGGACTTCGCCCACCTGGGCAGCGCCATGGCCTTTATGTTCAGCGGCCTGGTTTCCCTGTTCCGGCCGCGCCCCAATCCGTACCTCCGTGGCAAGCTTGCCTGAACGACCAAGCTTGCCAGCCTCCTAGCGCCAGCCCCGCTCCCCTGCATGGGAGCGGGGCGTTTTTTTGCGCCCGGGCATACCGCTGGATTGCCGCGCCCCCCTTCCTTGACACCCCGCCGTCCGGCTTCTAACCTGATAACGGAACCTGAAAATCGCAATGCGGGCAAAGGAGCCTAGCGTATGGCCAGCAAGGTCTATTTCATTGACGTCCGGGCCACCATCAAGCGGTCCCTGGTCAACAAGATCGACGAGCTCATCGCGGCGGTGGGCCTGGCGGACACGATCAAGCCGGGCGGGCTTACCGCCCTCAAGCTGCACTTCGGGGAAAAGGGCAACACCGCCTACATCCGGCCGGTGTTCGTGCGCCGCTTCGTGGACGCGGTGAAAGCGGCGGGCGGCCAGCCCTTCCTTACCGACGCCAACACCCTCTATGTGGGCACCCGCGCCACCTCGCCGGGCCATTTGAACACTGCGGTGGAAAACGGCTTTGCCTACAGCGTGGTGGGCGCGCCCCTGATCATCGCCGACGGGCTCAAGGGCCACAACTCGGCAGCGGTGCCGGTGAACCTGCCCGAATGCGACGAGGCCCACATCGGGGCCGAGGTGGTGGAGGCCGACAGCCTGATCAGCCTGGCCCACTTCAAGGGCCACGAGGTCTCGGGCTTCGGCGGGGCCATGAAGAACCTGGGCATGGGCGCGGCCAGCCGCCGGGGCAAGCTGTTCATGCACAGCAACATCACCCCGGTAATCAAGGCCAAGCGCTGCATCTCCTGCGGATCGTGCATTAAGCGCTGTCCCGTGGGGGCCATCAAGTTCGTGGCCCGCACCGACGCCCCCGCGCCCCTGGAGAGCAAAAACCCCAAGGTGCAGGCCCACAAGGACCCGGACAAGTGCATCGGCTGCGGCGACTGCATCCTGGCCTGCCCCACCGAGGCCATCCAGATCGGCTGGGACGCCGAGGTGCCCGACTTCCTCAAGCGCATGGTGGCCTACACCAAGGGCGTGCTGGCGGGCAAGGAGGGCCACGCGGCCCACTTCAACTTCATCACCCAGGTGAGCCCGGCCTGCGACTGTTATCCCTTCAACGACGCGCCCATGGTGGCCGACATCGGCATCGTGGCCTCCAGCGACGTGGTGGCCATCGACCAGGCCTCGGTGGATCTGGTGAACCAGGCCCCGGGCCTGCCGGGCACCGAGCTCAAGCACGCCCACGCCCCGGGCGCGGACAAGTTCCGCGACCTTTATCCCCGGGTGGACTGGGAGGTGCAGCTGGCCTACGCCGAGGAGATCGGCCTGGGCAGCCGGGAATACGAGCTGGTCCGGCTTTAGGCCCTTGAGCCCCGAATCACCCAACCCAGGGGCCGCCAACGGCAACGGCGGTCCCTTGATTCACCTGGAGAACGTCTCCTGGGACACCCCCGGCGGCGCGCCGGTGCTCTCCGGCGTGTCCCTGTCCCTGGAGGCCGGGGATCTGGCCTGGCTCTCGGGGCCCTCCGGCGGGGGTAAGTCCAGCCTGCTGCGCCTGATCAACCGCCTGGCCGAGCCCAAGAGCGGCGAGCTTTTCTTGGCGGGCAAGCCGCTCGCTTCCTACGACCCGCCCGCCCTGCGCCGCAAGGCCGCCCTGTTGCCCCAGACCCCGGTGATGTTCGAAGGCAGCGTGGGCGACAACCTGCTGGCCCCCTTTGCCTTCAAGGCGGCCCACGGCCTGCCGCGCCCCTCGGGCGACCGCCTTTTGCGCCTGCTGGAGGGCCTGGGCCTGGCCGGGGTGGGGCTGGAGGCGGCGGCCGCCGGTCTCTCCCTGGGCCAGAAGCAGCGGGTGGCCCTGGCCCGGATGCTGCTGTTGGAGCCCGCCGCCTTGCTCTTGGACGAGCCGGTGAGCGCCCTGGACCCCGAATCCCGCGAGTTGGTGGAGCAGGCGGCGGTGGAGCAGGCGGCCCTGGGCCGCGCGGTGCTGTTGGTCAGCCACCAGCCGCCCCAGGCCATGGGCGCCTTACGCCACCTGGTGCTGCGCGAGGGTCTGCTGGAGGAAACGGCGTGAGCGGCGCGGTGCCCATCGGCTGGCTCCAGATCGCCCTGGCCCTGGGCTTCATCCTCCTGGCCGGAGGGGCCTCTCTGTGGCTCAAGCTGGGCCTGGGCCGCGAGCTGGTGGTGGGCACCCTGCGCACCTTTGGCCAGCTCCTGTTGATGGGCTACGTGCTGCTCTACATCTTCGCCCTGAGCTGGCCCTGGCTGGTGCTGGCGGTGTTCGCGGGCATGATCTTCTTCGCGGCCCGCATCGTCACCAGCCGGGTGCGGGGCAAGGGCGTGCCGGTGTTCTGGCCGGTGTTTTGGTCCATGCTGCTCTCCTACATGGTGGTGAGCTTTTTGGTGGTGGGGGTGGTGGTGCAGGCCGATCCCTGGTGGGAGCCGCGCTATTTCCTGCCCCTTGGGGGCATGGTGGTGGGCAACTCCATGAACGCCATGGCCCTGGCCCTGGAGCGCCTGTTCGGGGAGATGAAGAACCGGGCGGGCGAGGTGGAGACCATGCTCTCCCTGGGGGCCGACCCCAAAGAGGCCACGTCCGCCATTTTCGCCGATTCGGTGCGCGCGGGCATGATCCCCTCCATCAACTCCATGATGGGGGTGGGCCTGGTGTTCATTCCGGGCATGATGACCGGCCAGATCCTGGCCGGGGCCGACCCCCTTTTGGCCATCAAATACCAGATCGTGGTGATGCTCATGCTGGTGGGCTCCACCACCCTGGGCAGCGTCCTGGCGGTCAGCCTGGCCCGTAAGCGCCTCTTCACCCCGGCGGCCCAGCTCCGCCCCCTGGGGGTTGCCAAGCCAAACAAGCGGGCATAGTTCACTCCGCTGAACGCAATGCCCCCCTCAGAGAATGGTTGACCCCGGCCCCCGGGGCTGCTATGTTTGGGCTCACAATGGTTACAGCGCCTTTTTAGGCCATAATCACAGGGAAAACAGCCCAAAGCCCTCATGCGGGGAGGTCATCTATGGCCAAACAAAACATAGAACTTATAGTGAACGGCGACCGCTACGAGCTGGCGGTGGAGCCCTGGCGCACCCTGGCCGACGTGCTTCGGGAAGACCTTCGGCTCACCGGCACCAAGATCGGCTGCGCCCAGGGCGATTGCGGGGCCTGCACCGTGCTCATGGACGGCCGCAGCATCAGCTCCTGCCTCACCCTGGCGGTGGAAGCCCACCAGCGCGACATCACCACCATAGAGGGCCTTTCTCCCTCGCCGGACAAGCTGCATCCCATCCAGGAAGCCTTTGTGCAGCACGGCGCGGTGCAGTGCGGCTACTGCACTCCAGGCATGGTTCTGGCGGCCAAGCATCTGCTCGACGCCAACCCCGAACCCAGCGAGGCCGAGATTCGCCAGGGCCTCAGCGGCAACCTGTGCCGCTGCACCGGCTACAACAAGATCGTAGACGCCATCGGCGCGGCGGCCAAGAAGCTCTCCGACGCCGGGAAGGAGGCTTAGGCCATGGTCATGCCTCACTTCACGGTGCACCAGCCCGACAGCCTGGAAGAGGTCCTGGACCTGCTGGGCCGCCACCGCTCCAGCGTGAAGGTGCTCTGCGGGGGCACCGATCTGCTCATGAAAATGAAAGCCGGCGCGGTGAGCCCGGACCACCTGATCAGCCTCAACCGGGTCAAGGGCCTGCGCACCATCTCCTACGCCGAGTCCGACGGCCTGGTCATCGGCGGCGCGGCCCGCCTGGCCGAGGTGGGCAAGAATGCGGACGTGAAAAAGCTCTACCCGGCCCTGGCCCACGCCTGCTCGGTGATGGCCACCGTGCAGATCCGCAACATGGGCACCGTGGCCGGCAACCTGGCCAACGCCGCGCCCAGCGGCGACACGGCCGCGCCTCTGTTGGCCTACGGCGCCTCGCTGGTGGCGGTGGAGCGCGGCGGCCGCCGCCAGATCAAGCTCACCGATTTCTTCACCGGCCCGGGCCTCAGCGTGCTGGAGCCCCTGGAGGTGATCGAGGCCATCCGGGTGCCCGACCCGCCGCCCCGCAGCGGCTCGGCCTACATGCGCCTGAGCGCGCGCTCCAAGGTGGACATCGCGGCGGTGGGCGTGGCCGGCTTCATTAATCTGGACCTGGAGGGCAAGGTGATCCGCTGCCGCCTGGCCCTGGCTTCGGTGGCTCCCACTCCGGTGCGCTGCCTGGAGGCCGAGCAGATGATCGAGGGCCAGAAGCCCGACGAGACTCTCCTGGCCCAGGCGGGAGCGGCCTGTGTGCGGTCCTGCCGCCCCATCGACGACGTTCGGGCCACGGCCTCCTATCGCCGGGCCATGGTGCAGGTCTTGGCCCAGCGGGTGCTGGCCAAGTGCTACGAGCAAGCCGCGGGAGGTGTGTCATGAACAATCCCGCCATCATCGGACAGAGCATCCCCCGCCTGGACGCGCCGGCCAAGGTGACCGGCCGGGCCATCTACACCGACGACATGAAGCTGCCGGGCATGCTCTACGGCAAGCTGCTGCGCAGCCCCTATGCCCACGCCAAGATCAAGCGCATCGACGTGTCCAAGGCCAAGGCTCTACCCGGCGTCAAGGACGTGATCGTGGGCGCGGACACCCCGGGGGTGAAGTACGGCAACTGGCGGCTGGTGCCCCAGAGCCAGGACGAGCTGCCCCTGGCCGTGGACAAGGTGCGCTTTGTGGGCGACGAGGTGGCCGCAGTCTGCGCCCTCGACGCGGACACCGCCGAGCGGGCCATCGAGCTGATCGAAGTTGAGTACGAGGAGCTGCCCGCCATCTTCTCGGTGGAGGATGCCACCGCCGAGGGCGCGGGGCTCATCCACGAGGAGTCCAAGGGCAACGTCAGCCTGGTCCGCAAAATCGACTACGGCGATCTGGACGCCATGTTCGCCAAGGCGGACTACATCCGCGAGGACACCTTCCGGGTGCACCCGGTGCAGCACGCCTACATGGAGCCCTGCTCCTCCCTGGCCCAGGCCGAGGAGGGCAACCGCGTCACCCTGTGGACCTCCACCCAGACGCCCTACATTGTCCAGTGCCTCTTGGCCTCCACCTTGGGCCTGCCCGAGAACAACGTGCGGGTGATGAAGGTGCAGATCGGCGGCGGCTTCGGCGGCAAGATGGAGCTTCGCCCCTGGGAGTTCTGCGCGGCCTTTATGTCAATGCGCACCGGCCGCCCGGTGAAGTTCACCCTGACCCGCCACGACGAGCTGGCCTATGGCCGCCGCCGCCATGCCATGACCATCTACTCCAAGGTGGGATTCGCCAAGGACGGCAAGCTCCTGGCCAAGGACTTCCAGGTCATGCTGGACGGCGGGGCCTACAACGCCATGGGCCCCACTGCCACCTTCCTGTGCGGCACCTTCGGCAACATGCTCTACAACTACCCGGCCTACCGCTACTTCGGCCGCCACGTTTACACCAACAAGCCCCCGGCCAGCGCCATGCGCGGCTTTGGCGCGCCCCAGGCCGCCTTTGCCGCCGAGACCCAGATGAACATCGCGGCCGAGGACCTGGGCATCGACCCCATCGACATCCGCCTGATGAACGCCATGGAGACCGGCGACGTCATCCCCGACGTGGCCACCATTTCCTCTTGCGGGTTCAAGGAGTCTTTGGAAGAGGTGCGGCGCATCAGCGGCTGGGACGAGAAGAAAAAGAACAAGACCAAGGGCAAGGGCCTGGGCATAGGCTGCTTCAGCTTCATCAGCGGCGGCGTGTTCAACTGGTTCAACACCAAGTACAACTTCTCGGCCGCCGAGCTGAAGGTCTTCGAGGACGGCACCGCTCAGCTGGCGGTGATGGCCTGCGACATCGGCCAGGGCCCGGACACGGTGCTCCGCCAGATCCTGGCCGCCGAGCTGGGCATCCCCATTGAGAAGATCCGCCTCATCAGCATGGACACCGCCTGCACCCCCAAGGCCGACCTGGGCACCTGGGGCAGCCGGGTCACCCTGATGAACGGCAACGCCATCATCGAGGCCGCCGGCAAGATCAAGGCCATGCTGCGGCCCGTGCTGTTCAGCGAGCTAGACCTGAACCAGATCCACGACGTGGCCTTCGAGGACGAGCGCGTGTTCGTGCGGGCCAACCCCAAGAAGGGCATCCCCTTCGGCGAGTGCGTGTACAAGGCCTTGCGCGGCCGCGAGGGCGAGCCCCTCACCGCCCGGGGCTACTACACCCCGCGCAACAAGGGCCTGGTCAGCCCGGCCTTTAGTTTCGGGGCCCAGGTGGCCGAGGTCACGGTGGACGAAGGCACCGGTCAGATCCAGGTGGACAAGATGTACACCGCCCACGACTGCGGGGTGGCCATCAACAAGATGTCCGTGGAGGGCCAGCTCGAGGGCGCCATCCAGATGGGCCTGGGCTACGCGCTCATGGAAAACCTGGTCATGGACGACAAGGGCCGCACCCTGAACACCAACTTCCTGGACTACAAGATGCCCGCGGCCGAGGACATGCCACCCGGCGATTCGGTGGAGATAGAGACCTACGAGCCCGAGGGGCCCTACGGCGCCAAGGAGGCGGGCGAGGGCCTGGCCATCCCCACCGCGCCAGCCATCAGCCACGCGGTCCACGAGGCGGTGGGCTACCGCTGCATGGAGACGCCCATCACCCCGGAGAAGGTGCTGCGCGCTTTGGGCAAGATCAAGTAAGTAACGTTTCGCCTAACGTTTAAGGGCCTCCCGCCAGGGAGGCCCTTTTTTAATGCGGCCGCGCCTGGGGTCCTATCCATAAATAGCCGGTCATTGCGAGGCGAGCCGCCCCATGCGGCGGGCCGCAGCAGGCGCCCCCTCGCGGCGAGCCGTGGCAATCTTCCTTGGAATCGTCCGGGGTCAGGAATCAAAACGATCCGAAATGCGAGTGACCGCAGCGTTGCCAGCGGGTAAAAAAGGTTGACATCACGACCTGTTTTGTTGGCATTCTTTGCACAGACCCACCTAGCATCATCTTCCGAGCATGGCCGGGGAAGCTCCTCCCCCGTGAGGATCAGGCCTGCCCCTTAGTCAGGGAAAGGGGACAGGCATGACCACTTTTCAGATGACCATGTTGGGGGTACAGGGCCTTACTGGGCTGGCCATCGTGGCCACGGTAATAATTTATATTTTGCACCTCCAAACCACGCGCCACGCGGCCAAAGGCCAAAACCTCATTGCCATCACGAACTATCTCCAAAAGATGGAGGTGCGCGATGCGCGCACCCACGTCATTACCGTTCTCAGCCGCAAGGATTATGAGGAATGGGATGAGGAGGATAAGCGTCTGGCTTCCCTGGTTTGCTCCACCTATGACTTCGCCGCCATCTTCATGAGCCAGAAGCTATATGACTCTGACTTGTTCTATGACACCTACGGCGCCTCGGTATGCAAGTGCTTCCAGGCAGTGAAACCGCATTGCGAATACATTTGGGATCCAAACAGAGGGGGCCCGGCCTACTGGAAAAACCTTCCCAAAATTGCCAAAAAGGCCGCGAAACATCCCAAGGTGTCAGCCAAGGACATTGAAATGCCGGCAGGGGCCAAGGTTCGTTCGGCTGGCGCGTCTTAGCGGGCAGCAGCCGGGAAAGGCGCTGCCGCCCCTCCTACGCCTTCCCCGCCGCTCCCGCCTTGGGCTTGGCCAGAATCAATGCGTAGACCCCGATGACCACCAGCACCAGCGCGATGACCAGCCACAGCTCGTCCAGGGTGGCCGAGGCGAATGCCGAGATCAGGAATATGGACGACAAGGCCACGATGATCTTGTTGCCGATGGACTTGGTGCCGGTGGCGATGTCCTTCTTCACGATGGCGATGCCCGACCAGAAGTAGGGGAACAGCAAGAGCAGCACCGAGATGGTCACGGTGATGTTGAAGGCCGCGGCGATGTTGCTGCCCAGAGACATGAGGATCAGCTCCACCACGGTCATGATCACGCCGTTGATCACCAGGCCCTTGGAGTAGATACCGTGCTTGTTGGTGTAGGAGTAGGCCTTGGGCAAGAAGCCGTTGTCCGCGCTGGTCTTGGCCGCCGAGGCCGAGGAGAGGTTCCACACCATGAACGAGGCGATGCAGGCGATGGCCATCACCGCCGAGGTGATCTCGCCGATGACCTTGGAGCCGAAGATCTTCTGCATGGACAGGGCGAAGGAGGCGGGCGCGGTCTGAATCTCCTTGGCCGGGAACATGCCCTCGATCACCGTGGTGGAGGCGATGTACAGGATGGCCACGATGATGAAGCCCACGATGGTGGCGATGGGCACGATCTTCTGGGGGTTGGCGATCTGCTCGTTGTTGGTGGCGATGCTCTCCACCCCCACGAAGGAGAAGATGAGCACCGCGAAGCCGGACATGATGGCCTTGCCCGAGCCCATGCCCGAGACGTTCCAGTTCTTGCTGAACTGGGCGGTGTCAAAATCCAGCCAACCGGCCACGGCGGTGATGATCACCGAGATCAACAGCAGCGTCACCGTGATGGACACGACTTTGGAGATCACCCCCACGCCGCGCATGGAGGCGATCACGAAGACCCAGATTAGGGCGATCACCGTGATGCCCAGGAAGATGGGGTGGTTCAGGGCGGGCACGAAGATGGCCAAGTAGCCCAGGCCCGCGATGAGGATGGACACGTTGGAGATGAGGTTGCCGTAGACGTAGAAGAAACCGCTCTTGGCCCCCAACACCGGGTTGACGTAGGTGGCCAGAGCGGTGGGGCTGGGGTCGTCGAACATCATCCCTGCCTTGACGTAGACCAGGGTGAGGAACAGGGCCCCGGCGGTGACCAGCAGGAACGAGACCAGGGTGATGGACCCGGTGGCGGCCAGCTGCTGGGGCAGGGCGATGACCCCGCTGCCCGCCAGGGACGACACGATAAGGAATATGGCGCCTACGAGTCCGAGCTTCTTGGCTTCGCTGGTCATTATCCGTCCCTCCTCTAGGGCCCATGACGACGGGCTAATGACCCCTTTTTAACATATTCCTTCCGGAACTAGGGCTATAAATCCGCCTGCCCCTCGCGGTACTCCAGCAGATCACCCGGCTGGCACTCCAGAAAGCCGCAGATGGCATCCAGGGTGGCCAGGCGCAGGCCCTTTATCTTGCCGGTCTTGATCAGGCTGATGTTCTGCTCGGTGATGCCCACGGCCGAAGCCAGGTCTTTGGACTTCACCTTGCGCTTGGCCAGCATCACGTCCAGGTTGACCACTATCATGTTCATCCTCCTAGACGTAAAGCTCTTGTTCTTCGGCCAACACCCGCCCCTGGTCCATGACCCAGGCTACGGTGATGACTACCAGGCCCATGAATCCGGCCACCACGTCCTGGCTGTCTATGCCCAGGACCAACAGGCGGGTGCCCGGTGTCCAGTGGAAGGTGAGGATGACCCCGGCAATGGGCTTGAACAAAAAGCTGGCCCCGGCCCAGGCGAACAAGGACCAGCCCAGTTGGCGAAAGCAGGCCACGTTGGCCGCCCGGAAGATATCCCCATGGGCGTAGAGGTAGAACAGCCGCCGCAGGCGCGACAGGGCGAAAATGGCCACCCCGGCGGGAAGCATACTGGCCAAAAAGGCCAGGGCCCGCGTGCCTTGGGGCAGGTAGCCCTTTACGGGAACCGGCAGCTGGGCGAGGACATAGGGCAGGTGGTTCGCAAAGGCCCAAGCCAAAGCCAGCACCACGGGTATGGCGATCATCAGGAGGGTGGTCACGGTACGCAGGCGCGCACTCACCCTGGCTATGCGCTCGATTTGTTGATTCATCTCTCGGCTCCTGGAAGGTGCGTTAGTAAGTTTTGGGCAGGATCATGGAGAGGATCATGACGCAGCTAATCAACTGTGTCAACGATAAATTAAAATAAAACGATAAAAAATAAAACTTGTAGGTTTATGCGAGCCTTGCCTCACAACAGGGAGAACCTCGGAAAGGGTGCCGGTTGGTAAAGGTTTGGGAAAAAGAAAAAGAGAGCCGGGATCGCCGGAGAAAACGTAATCCTCCGGCGTCCCGGCCAAGTTATGGAATAGAGGTTGGGTTCAGTCCGTCACCGGCTCCTCCACGTAGCAGCGCTGGGGCCGGAACATCCAGTTTTCAAAGCACTGGTTGCAGGAGATGCAGATAGCCTTGCGCATGTCCCCGCCCTTCCAGCGCAAGGGCAGCTCCGGCTCGCGGATAAACGGCCTGCTCATGCCTATGAAGTCCGCCTCTCCCTGTCGCAGCACATCCTCCATCACCTTTGGGCTGCGCATGCCGCCCACCAGAATCACTGGTAGGCCCACCCGGTCTTTTATGGCCCGGCCATGGGCCCGGAAATAGGCCTCCTGGCTCGGCTTGGCCACCCCTTTGACCGCTATGCGCTCCGGGCTTTCGGACAAGGTGCCGCCGGACACCTCGATGCAGTCCAGGCCCGCCTCCGCGATCAGGGCGGCGATCTCCACTGCTTCGCCGCTTTGCAGGCCGCCCTCGAGGAAGTCAGAGAAACTCAGCTTCATGATCAAGGGGTAATCCGGCCCCACCAGTTCCCGGCAGCGCCGCACCACCTCCACCGCGAAACGGGCCCGCCCGGCCGGGCCGCCGCCATATTCGTCGTCCCGGCGGTTGGTAAAAGGCGACATGAAGTTGGTGATCAGATTGCCGTGGGCGCCGTGAAACTCCACCGCGTCGAACCCGGCCTCTTGCGCGCGGCGGCAGGCCTGGCCGAACAGCTCCGTCACCTCTGCGATATCGTCTCCGGTCATCTCCTGGGGGACTACGCCGCTGGCCTCGATGGGAACCGGGGACGGGGCCAGGGGGGCCGATCCCCGCAGCTGGGGGACGTCTTGGCGGCCCAGGTGGCCGATCTGCATGGCCAGCTTGGCTCCCCTGGCGTGAACCGCGTCAATCAGCTTGGGCCACGGTTCCATGAACCGGTCGTGATGCATGGCCAGGGGCGACAACATCCCCAGGGCGCTGGGGCGTTTTTGCCAGGCCTCTATGGTGGCCCCGCAGGTGATTATCAGCCCCACCTCCGCCTCGGCCAGTTGGCAATACAGGTCCCGCAGCCGCCCGGTGGGCTCCCCCTCGTCAGTGGCCATGCCCTCGAAGGTGGCCGAGCGCACCAGACGATTGCGCGGCTTCAGGCCACCGATGGCGCCCGGTTGGAAAAGGGGGCTGGCTTTCGTCCGCGAATTCATTTTTTCTCCCCGGTCAGGAGACTCGGCAGCCGCTTCACTCCAGGGTCCACCACTTGGTGAAGTAGGTCTCCCTCACCTTGCCCGCCTTTTCCTGAGCCCAGCGTTCCAGGCCCATGCGCTTGATCAGGCACAGGTTGAACACCTTGGTGTTGTGGGGCACCTTGTCCGCCCGGTCGGCGTAGGGGTGCAGGTTGTCGCAGGGGAACTCGTCGCAGTCGCAACAGAAGTCATGCCCCTTGGCCTGGCTGCACCCATAGGCCGGGCAGGGCCCCTCCCGGTCGAAGCTCACCGTGTGCAGGGGCGGGTGGCCCTCGTGGGCCCGGCAGCCGGAGCAGCGCATGATCTCCTCGGGCATGCCCATGGTGTCGTGAAAAGACTTGGTTATCTTGAGGGCGTCGGCATCGCCCTGGGTGGCCAGATAGAAGTGGCAGTTGAAGCAGTCCAGGCCGCAGGGCGCGGTCATGTGGCGATAGTCCATGGGGCGCCTCCGTTGGGGTTCGGGCCATTAAACCACGGGGCGCTGGCGGCAAGCATCCCCCGGCCGGGGGAGGGGATGGTCTATAATCGAGACCAGCGCCCGGAGCCGCCGGGCGCGCCTAACCCGCCAACCAGCCGAGGCTGAGCCAGAGAGGGGCAACCATGAGCGAAGACATGAACCAGAAAGGCCTGGAGATCAGGCGCGAGGTGCTGGGCCAAAAGTACGTGGACGCCTCCATCGAGACCAGCCAGAAGCTGGACTTCGGCATGCCCTTGCAGGAGCTGGTCAACAAGTATTGCTGGGCCGAGGTGTGGGGACGGCCGGGCCTGGACCGCAAGACGCGCAGCATGCTCAACATCGCCATGATCAGTGCCCTGAACCGGCCCAACGAGGTGAAGATCCACCTGGCCGCCGCCCTGCGTCACGGGTGCAGCGAGGAGGAGATCATGGAGATCATCCTGCAAATCGCCATCTACTGCGGGGTGCCCGCGGCCATGGTCACCTACAACCTGGCCAAGGAAGTGGTCGCCGAGCACCGCGCGGCGGATTAGGCGCTGTCGGCGAGGGCGGCACTGACCAGACCTTGCGCTAATGGGCGCGGAGGCTGGGGAATCATCGGGAAAGAGGTTTGGAAGGGAATAAGCCGGGGGAGGGTTCCTGTCCGAATGCCCCCGGACCTCGGCCAAGGCTCCCGCTTCGCCTCCGGAGGCCGAGGACTACGGTCGGGCCGGCAGCTCTAGTTTTGCATCGCCGCCCGCCCTGATCTCTGTCCGAACCTGCCACGGGCAGACCGCGCGGCAGCTCAGGCCCAAGGCTTCCCGCCCGGTTTTCTTTCCTTTAAAAACCTCTTCCCAGGCAGGGTCCGGTTACAAACCTGTTCCCGGCATTAAGCGGGACCAGGGAGCCAACCGCTCCCTAGCCCAAGGGAGGCTCTCCCCACACCCGCTCCAGGCCCCTGAGCGATCCCCACAGGTCCGGCTCGGCGTGGGGCTCCAGGGTCAGCACCGGCGCCGGGTCCAGGGAAGCGATGCGCTCCTTCAGGAATGCCCAGTCCACCACCCCGCAGCCGGGCGGCTGGTGGGTGTCGAAAGTGGCGTCGTTGTCGTGCAGATGCATCTCGCCCAGGTGCGGCGAGAGCGCCTCCCACCAGGCGGCCAGGGGCGTAGGCGTGAAGCAATGGGCGTGGCCCACGTCCAGGCAGAAGCCCACCGGAGGACCGCCCGCCGCCATGATGGCTTGGCGCGCGGCCAGGAGCACGTTGGGCGCGGGCTCGAAGGTGTTTTCCAGGACCAGCTCGCAGCCGCCTTCGCGCAGGCGCGTGGCGATGGGGGCCAGGCCCCGGGCCAGGCGGGAGCAAAACGCGGGCAGATCGCGGTGGGTGTCGGCCAGATAGCCCAGATGCCCCACCGCGCGCACGGCCCCCAGTATCAGGGCCCACTCCGCCGCCTGGGATATGCGCCCCAGGCTGGCGGCCGCGATGGCCGGGTCCGGGCTGCCCGGAGCCAGATCCATGAAGGGCAGATGCACCGTCACCCGGCGGCCCTTGAGCAGCTCCGCCGCCTGGGCCAGCTCGGCCTCGCCCATCCGGTCCAGGGCCTGGGCGTCGATGCCCACCTCCGGGTTCACGGCCAAGACCTCCACCAGGGGGCGGTAGCGGCCCAGCAGCATGGTGAGCGGCAGGTTCACCTGCACCGAGGCCAGCCAGGGCCAGGCGCGCCCCTCCCGCGCGGCGCTCAGCAAGGCCGCCGCCGCCTCGGCCGGGTCGGCCGGGGCCACGGCGTCGCAGCCGGGCATGGCCTGTCCCCATGCCAGGGTGGGGCATGGCAGGACCTCCAGGGCGCGGGCCTCGCCGGGCTCCAGGCAGAGCAGGGCCACGGGCCTAAGCTCCACCGGGCAGGCCTCCAGCACCAGGCCCAGGCCGTCCAGGGGCGCGTCCAGGTCCGGGGCGGGCTCTCCCGCCGGACCGATGAACAAGGGCTTGGCCGCGGGCTCCAGGCCCCGGGCCACCCCCGCCGCCCGGGCGCGGGCGCTTGGCCCCCCGGCCAGCCAGATCACCGGCGCTGGGCTCATTGCCTGGACTCCGGGCGTGTATGCTGGTAAATCAGAGGCACAAGGAGGATGGCTATGCCGGTCATCGAGTTAAACGTCTCCGATCAGGTCTATCTGCGCTGGCTTGATTTCCGCGCCTCCCAGCAGGCTGCCCGCCTGGAAGAGGCCGGGGTGCTGGGCGATTGGGTCTTGGCGGGATTCATGAATCAGGCCAATGATTATCTAAAGTCCGGCGGCCCCCTGGGGGCCGAGGACGCCGACTCCCGCCGTGAGCGCCTGGAGGCCAAGGCCCGCAACCAGCTGTCCAAGCCTCAGAAGCGGGTGCTGCCCATGTTCGACGAGAACGAAACCGTCACCCTGGCCGAGATCAGCCGGGTGCTGGGCATCATGCCCGAGGACGGGGCCGCACTCACCGAGCAGTGGGTGGCCGAGGATTTCCTGGCCCCGGCTCCGGAGCGCGACGCCTCGCCCACCTTCACCCTGGCCCGCTCCTGGCGGGAGCGCAACCTGGCGGCCAACCGCCCCTCGCTGCACGCTCCCCGGCGGCTACATTTTTCCAAAGGCTCCAAACCTGGCCCTAATGAGATTTAGTCCCGCCCATTAGTTGCCGCCTCCGGCACAGTCAGGCGGCGGCAGACAAGGCGCGGGCCAGCGAGTTCCGCAGGCGTATATGTCAATACGCCGAGGAAACGAGCGCCGCCCGCGACGCAGTATCCCGCCGCCTGGCGAAGCCGGGCCTAGTCGCTCCAGGCGGCCAGGCCGAGCGCGTACTTGGTGCCCATGAGCGGGTGGTAGGGCACCACGCGCACCGCCAGGCCCAGGCGGCCGGTGCTCTGGGCCTTGATGCGCCCCACGAACTCCCAGACTCCGTCGCCCCCTTGGCCCGGGTCCAGGATATGGGTCAGGCGCTCGGCGAACTCGCCGTCCGCGCCCAGCTGGCCGTAATAGGCGTCCACCGCCACCTCGCCCGGCTGCAAGCCGCCCAGGCGCACCCTGGCCTTCACCTCGATCTCCTGGCCCCAGACGCTGGTCTCCGGCGCGTCGCTGTACACCGCCTCCACCTTCACCTGGCTCCAGTTCTCCATGATGCGGCTCACCCAGGCGCCTAGCTCGCGGGCTCCGGTGAACTCCTGGCCCACCAGGCCGTTGTAGCGGCTGGCCGCCGGGAGATAGCCCATCTCCGCGTAATCCTCCACCTGGCGGTGGCTGTTGAACTCCGGGCACAGGGTGAGGAGGCTCTTTTTCATGTAGGCGATCCAACCCCGAGGCAGGTTCTCGTGGTCGCGGCGGTAGAACAGGGGGGCCACCTCGTTCTCCAGCAGGCGGTACAGGGCCCGGCCCTC
This sequence comes from Desulfarculaceae bacterium, assembly GCA_020444545.1. Classification (NCBI taxonomy): domain Bacteria; kingdom Pseudomonadati; phylum Thermodesulfobacteriota; class Desulfarculia; order Desulfarculales; family Desulfarculaceae; species Desulfarculaceae bacterium. Next base: position 104,962 of record JAHLKT010000005.1, read on the forward strand.
CACCTCGTCCTGGGAGTAGCCCTGGCTGTGCTCCTCGCCGCGCCCGATGGCCCAGCCCAGGCCGGGCTGGAAGCCCTCGTCCCACCAGCCGTCCAGGATGCTCAGGTGCAGCCCGCCGTTGGCCACCGCCTTCATGCCGCTGGTGCCGCAGGCCTCCAGGGGCCGCTGGGGGGTGTTGAGCCAAACGTCGGCCCCTTGCACCAAATAGCGGGCGGTGTTTATGTCGTAGTCCTCGATGAACACCAGGCGGTCGGCGAAGCGCTTGTCCCGGGTCAGGGCGGCGATGCGCCGGATGAACTCCTTGCCTTCGTTGTCCTTGGGGTGGGCCTTGCCCGCGAAGACGATCTGCATGGGCCGCTCTGGGTCGTTTAGCATCCGGGCCAGGCGGTCCAGGTCCTGGGTGATCAACACCGCGCGCTTGTAGGTGGCAAAGCGCCGCGCAAAGACGATGGTCAGGGCCTCGGGATTGAGCACCTCTGCCGCGTGCTTCAGCTCCTCGGCGCTGGCCCCCCGCTTGGCCAGCTGGGCGCTCAGGGTGCGTCGCAAGAAGTCCACCATCTGGCCCCGGCGGCGCTCCCGCACCCGCCACAGCTCGGCGTCGGGCACCTCGTCGATGGCCTTCCACACCGTCTGGCTGTCCGGGTCCTCGTGCCAGCCCGGCCCCAGGTAGCGGTAGTAAAGGTAGGCCACGTCGTTGGATATCCAGGAGGGGATGTGCACCCCGTTGGTCACGTGGGTGATGGGCAAATCCTCGGTGGGGAAGTGGGGCCACACCCCGGCCCACATGTTGCGGCTCACCTTGCCGTGCAAACGGCTAACCCCGTTGCAAAAGCCGCTGAGCCGTAGGGCCAGCACGGTCATGCAGAACAGCTCGGACTGGTCCATGGGGTTGATGCGGCCGTAGCCCATCAACACCGGCATGGAGATGCCCAGCTCCTGCACGTAGCCCTCGAAGTGGCGGCGCACCAGATCGGGCTCGAAGTAGTCGTTGCCCGCGGGCACCGGGGTGTGGGTGGTGAAGCAGTTGGAGGCGCGCACCACCTCGCGGGCCTCGTCAAAGCTCAGGCCCTTTTCCGCGCGCAGCTGGCGGATGCGCTCCAGGCTGGCAAAGGCGCTGTGCCCCTCGTTCATATGGATCACGTTGGGCTCGATGCCCAGGGCGCTTAACAGGCGCACCCCGCCGATGCCTAAGAGAATCTCCTGGCGGATGCGCATCTGGCGGTCCCCGCCGTAGAGCCTGTAGGTCACCGACCTCAGCTCGGGCGGGTTGTCCTCGATGTTGGCGTCCATCAGGTACAAGGGCACCCGCCCCACGTTGACCTTCCACACCCGCGCCTTGAGCGGCTGCCCCTCGATGTTCACCTCGATGGTCAGCTCCGAGCCGTCCTCTTGGCGCACCAGCTCCATGGGCAGGGTCCAGAAGTCGTTGGGGTGATACTCCTCCTGCTGCCAGCCGTCCGGGTCCAGGTATTGGGTGAAATAGCCCTGGCCATAGGCCAGGCCCACCCCCACCAGGGGCAGGTTCAGGTCGCTGGCGCTTTTCAGGTGGTCGCCGCTCAGGATGCCCAGGCCGCCGGAGTAGAGCGGCAGGCAGTCGGCCAGGCCGTACTCGGCCGAGAAATAGGCGATGGAGAACTTCTCTGGCATGCGGCCGTTCAGAAAGGCGCAGCGCTGAGCCCCCAGATAGCCGCGCATCTGGCCCACCACCCGGTCCATCTGAGCCAAAAAGCCGCTGTCATTGGCCAGGATTTCCAGGCGCTCCTGGCTCACCTGGTTGAGCATGGCCACCGGGTTGTGCTTGAGATCGGTCCACAGGTGGTGGCCCAGGCGGTTCCACAGGTCCACCGCCTCGGCGTGCCAGGAGAACCACAGGTTGCCCGCCATCTCGGCCAGGGGCGTCAAGGCCTCGGGCAGATTGGGCTTTATCTTGAAAGTAAGGCTCGGCCGCAAGGCTCGTCCTCCTGGTTGGGCGTTGTCCGCTGGTTGAGTCGATGCCCTCAATTGTGACCACGGCCGGGGTAAATAGCAAGGTTTGCTTGGCCCCGGTGCGCCTGCCCCACGGGGTGTGGTAACTTACTCCCTCGGGCGGTTCGCGGCCCCCATGCCGCCGGAAGTTGTACTCTTGAGAGGGAGACCAGCATGACCCCGGATCAGATGCGCGACAAGGCCAAGGAGCTGTTTCTCAAGCGGATGCACTGTAGCCAGGCCCTGATGATGGTGGGCCAGGAGAAGATGGGCATGGAGGACCCGGACATGGTCCGGGCGGTGGGGGCTTTCGGCGGGGGCATCGCCTCCAGCGGCAAGACCTGTGGCATCTTGCTGGGAGCCATCGCGGCGGTTTCGGCCCGCTACGCCAAGTCCAACCCCGAGGAAAAAGACGACCCCAAGATGTGGCTGCTCAGCTTCAAGCTGATCAAGGCCTTCGAGAAGATGTGCGAGCCCTACGGCAGCACCAACTGCGCCGACATCGCCAAGGTGGCCTGGAAGGACAAGGATCAGGTCAAGGCCTTCTACGGCCAGCCCGAGAGCCGGCGCATCAGCGAGTGCGCCATGCTCACCGGCGAGCTGGCCAAGGTGCTGGGCGAGTTGCTGGAGCAGGCCGAGGCCTCGGAAGGCTAGGGCGCCCCTCACCGGCTGATTGCACACCAGCCCCCCCAAAGGAGCGATGTTTTGACACCAGACCAGATGCGGGCCCGCGCCCTGGAGCTGTTCGACAAGCGTTTTACCTGAAGCCAGACCCTCATGACCGTGGGTCAGGAAAAGATCGGCCAACCCGACCCGGCGGTTATCAAGGCCATGGCCGGTTTCGGCGGCGGCCCCGCCCGCCGGGGCGGGGTTTGCGGCATCCTGGCCGGGGCGGTGGCCGTGGTGGGGATGCTATACGGCCGGGGCACCCCCGAGGACCAGCTGGACCCCATGCTCTATGAGCTGGACCACAAGCTGGGCGACCGCTTCGCCGAACTGGTCGGCGCCGGCGGCGGGGTGGACTGCTTCGACATCGTGGGGGTGGATTGGCGCGACGAGGAATCAGTCAAAAAATTTTACGATCCCAAGGACCCCCGCCGGGCACGCTGCGCCCCTCTGGTGGGCGAGATGGCCGCCTATCTGGGCGAGGTGCTGGACTCGGTGCGGGAGCGTAAGGCTTCTTGAATCGCCGCCCGGCTTTGGGTGGGAAAAAGAAGAAGAGATAGGGAAAGAAAGAGGCGAGTAAGGCGAAAAGCTGCCGGGTGCGGTCCAGGCTCCCGGGCTGCTTGGCGGCGATGATGCCGGGTCGTCCAAAGAGGTGAGAGCGGCAGACGGGGCTAACCCCAGTCTCCTGTTCGGCGGCTCCGAGGCGGGCCGATTGCGCGCCGGCGGCGTCTCGGCCTTGGGCCATTGGCGGGGCCGCCTGGCCGCCGTCTTTTCCTTTTTTAAAAACCGTTCTGAAGCGGCCCCAGCGAACCACCTGATGCGCTGGAGCGCCTAGAGCGCCACCTCCACCATGACCGGCTTCAAGAGCTTCTCCAGCACCTCGGGGCCTACCTCCACCAAAAGCCCCCGCTTGCCGCCGTTGATGATCAAACGGGGCAGCTCCATAATGCCCTTTTCCACGTACACCGGCAGCTTCTTGCGCTGGCCAAAGGGGCTGATGCCCCCCACCTGATACCCGGTGTGGCGCTGGGCATCGCGCTCGGAGCAGGGGTTCACTTCCTTCAGGCCGATCTGGCGGGCCAGGGCCTTGGTGCTCACCTCCTTGTCCCCGTGCATGAGCACTAGGAAGGGCGCGCCGTCCGGCCCGGCCATTACCAGCGTCTTGACCACCATGTGCTCGTCCACGCCCAGCTGGCGGGCGGCCTCGCCGGTGCCGCCGTGCTCCACGTAGTCGTAGGGCCGGGGGGTGAAAACCACGCCGGCCCCCTTCAGGGCGTGGAGGGCCGGCGTGGAAGGTATCTTGTTTTTAGCCAAGGTCTAGGCGTAGCGCAGCAGGGCGGCGATTCCGCCCAGCCCGTCCAGGGGCGATTCGCCGTCGATCTGCTCCAGGCGGGCCCCGCCTTGCATGGCCCCGGCCACGGCCAGGTTCACCACGTCGCTCACCGGGGTCATGGGCTGGTTGCAGATGGGGCAGTCGCCGGCCACGTGGCGCAGACGGCCGCAGGAGGGGCAGGCCCCGCCAGCGGCGGTGAAGCCGCGCCGCACGAACAGGGTGTGCACCTTGCCCTCGAACAAGGCGCCCAGGGTCTGGTTGAGCCCGGTGGCCGCCTGGCCGTTGGGCCCCAGGTTGTCGGCCAGCTTGGCCAAGAGGCCCTCCTGGCGCTGGCGGCGGGAGGCCTGCAACACCGTGCGCACCTCGGCGGCCACCGCCGCCTCGCCCGCGCTCCGGTCCAGGCTGAACACCCCGGCCAGGCGTTCGCTAAGGTAGGGGTGCAAATGCTCGGTCAGCTCGTCGGCGGCGGACTTGAGCCCGCCCAGCACGATCTGACCCGCCCCTGTCTCATCCATCAGCTCGCGGGCCTTGGCGGCCACGCTGTCCAGATAGCGCGTCCGGGCCTGCTCGGCCTTGCGCGAAACGTGGCTGTCACCCATGCGGCCCTGGCCGCCGCCTTCGGGGGTGATGGCCTCCTCGCCGTTCATCTCGGCCTCGGCCAGCTCCTTGGCCCCGCCCAGGAAGCAGGAGAAGAAGCGGGCCTGCTTGCCGTCCAAGATCACCGCCAGGGTGGGCCCCAGGTCGCCGGCCAGGGCGGCCAGGGGCCGGATGTAGGGCGCGGGGCCGGTCTCCATCAGGTTGGCCACCGGCACCTCCAGGTGCAGGCTCTCGAACAGCCCCGCCGGGGCGCAGGCGAACACGGCCAGGCCCCGGCCCGGGCTGGCCGGCAGCTGGTCCACCATGCGCTCCACCTTTTCCAAATCCTCGGCCAACTTGGGCCAGTCCGCCGCCGATCCGTTGCTGGTTAGCTGCTGCTCCTTTTTCCGGGCCAGCTCGCCCAGGGCCAACAAGCGTTGCTCGCGGCTCTGGTCCAGGGCCAGGTAAAGGCTCAGGGTTGGGTTGGGCGTGGTGCGAATGGCAGCCAGATCATGCAATTGGCGGTCTGCAAGCATAAAAATCTCCCTCGGTCAGGCTGTGGCCTGCCGTCTGCTCGGCGCGCCGGTACGCGCGGGCGTTGGGGGATGGCCGCGGGGAGGACCCTCGGCCGACGGGTGGGTGATGAATCCGTCCCAGGGGACAGAACATCGCACCTCCATTTCAGGTGCTCGAACCTTGCTCTCACATGCCTTGCTTCGTCTTACTTTCAGGATAGCGCCCGGGCCGGGCCGGGGTCAAGAAGTCCGGTCAAGGCGCTTTTCATTGTTTCTAGGAGGAAAAAGGGATAAAATCTTCGTGTGGTTATCCATTCGTGTCCGGTTGGGAGCCGTGGGTGAGCATTGATTCCAAAGACTTGCGCAAGGTGTTGAGCATGCACGCCCGGCGCCTTAGCCGGGAACGCTCCCGGGGCGTGCGCTTCAGTTCGCCGGACGACGAGCTGGCCAGCCCGGTGGAGCAAAGCATCGAGGCCCGCCGCCAGCAGGTAATGGCCAAGGTCACCGCGGACGTGGTCTCCGGCCTGACCTCCCGCAGCCGTGGCCTGACGCCCGAGATCGACGACCCCCGCGCCCTGGCCCTGGACCGCCTTTCCCTGGAATACGGCCGCCCGCTCTACGCCGAGGACCTCCCCGGCGGGGGGGTGCGCCTGCTGGTGAGCAGCCCGGATCAAGGCGGCGACCTGATTCCCTTGTCCGACGCCGAACAGGAAAAATTGGGCCGCCGCTTGAGCCAATTGGAGCAGCAGGTGCGGGCCAGTTTGGCCCCCTGAGCCTCGCTCCGGCGTGGGATGTTTCCAACCTACCGAATACATTGACGATAATCCCGTGAAAACCGCCTAGGGTTTGGTAGGGGATTAGGGGGTTGACGTACGGCCTTTTGGCAGATAAGAATGCCGCCAAGGTTAAAATCTGCTAATTATCTGGTTATAACCAGATTACAAGGCTGCCCGCATAAACGTGAATCTCACTGAAATTATTATCCAGGCCGTGGGAGGCCTTGGCCTGTTCCTGCTGGGCATGAAGCTCATGTCCGAGGGACTCCAGAAGGTGGCTGGCGATCGCCTGCGCACTTTTTTGGAGGCGGTGAGCAACCGCCGGGTCATCGGCTGCCTCACCGGCGCCCTGGTCACGGCAGTAGTGCAGTCCTCCTCGGTGACCACCGTCACCCTGGTGGGCTTTGTCAACGCCGGCCTCATGAACCTCACCCAGGCGGTGGGCGTAGTCATCGGGGCCAACGTAGGCACCACCATCACCGCTCAGCTCATCGCCTTCAAGATCAGCGATATTGCCCTGCCTTGCGTGGCCATCGGCGTGGGGTTCAAGTTCTTCGCCAAGCGGCGCAAGTGGCGCTACGTCGGCGAGATCATCTTGGGCTTCGGCCTGCTGTTCTACGGCATGGAGCTGATGAAGAACGGCTTCAAGCCGCTTCGCACCCATCCCGAGTTCATCGCCTTCTTCACCAAGTTCGACGCGGGCAGCACCGGGGGCATCCTGCTCTGCGTGCTCACCGGCACGGTGCTCACCGTATTGGTGCAGTCATCCTCGGCCACGGTGGGCATTACCATGGCCCTGGCCAGCCAGGGGCTGTTGAACCTGCCGGGATCGGTGGCCCTGATCCTGGGTGACAACATCGGCACCACCATCACCGCCCAGCTGGCGGCCATTGGCAGCAACATCCACGCCCGGCGTGTGGCCATGGCCCATACCATATTCAATGTCCTGGGCGTGTTGTTCATCGTGGTCCTGTTCCATCCCTTCGTGGAGGTGGTTTCCTGGTCCACCAGCCACCTGCTGGGCACCGGCCCGGCCGAGGCCATGGTGTCGGGTGAACAGCCCAACATCTCGCGCTACATCGCCAACGCCCACACCATATTCAACGTCGTCAACTGCATCCTGTTCCTGTTCCTGTTGAACTTCCTGGTAAAGGCCTCCATCAAGCTGACCCCGGGCAAGGAGCCGGAGGTGGCCCTACAGGATCTGGGCCGCCCAGTGCACCTGGACTTCAAATTCGTGGACAACCCCTCGGTGGCCCTGGCCCAGGCCCGCGAGGAGGCGGTGCGCATGGGGCGCCTGGCCCAGGTCATGTACCGTGACGTGACCGACGTGCTGTTCAACCGCAAGCTGGAAAACCTGGCCCGCTGGAAGCAGTCCGAGGAAGCCCTGGATAACCTGCAGCGCTCCATCACCGAGTTTTTGGTGCAGGTGAGCCAGGGGGCCATCACTGAGTCCGATAGCCGCGAGGTGAACTCGCTCTTGCGCATGGTCAACAACTTCGAGCGGGTGGGCGACGCCACCGAAAACCTGGCCGAACTTACCGAAGAGATGTTGGAGAACAAGCTGGAGCTGGCCGAGCGCGGCATGGATGACTACAGGACCATTCGCAACAAGGTGGGCCGCTTCCTGGAGATGGTCACCACCGCGGCGGGCGAGCGTCACCGCGAGGTCATGGACACGGCCAAGGTCATGGAGGACGAGATCAACTTCATGCGCGACCAGATGCGCGACGACTATCTGGGCCGTCTGCGCTCCGGGGTATGCACCGTGGACCCGGGCCTGGTGTTCGTGGACATGCTGGCCAACTTCGAGAAGGTGGGCGACTATTGCTACAACATCGCCCAGGCCGTGGCTGGAGAGCGTTAGCCGATCAACCGGCCGCTTGCCGGCGGAGAGCATTCACTCCGCTCGGTTGGCCGTAGAAAAAGTTTGGAAATAAAGAATTCCTGGGTGGCCTCGACAGCTCCGCTGTCGAGGTCGCGTAGCTTTGGCGGAGCGACAAGAGGTCCGGCTAATCGCTTCGCCCCAACCCGGCGGCCTGCCAGCTGCTCGGACGCAGGGAGAAACCGTCCCGCCGTCCGCGCCTCATCCCGTTTGGTAATTATGAGTTTTGTTGGCCCCGATAGCTATGCTATCGGGGTTGCGCGGCTCTGAGCCGGGCAACGAGAAATCCGGTGGGGCGCTCCAGGCAGCCGAGGGGCCGGGGCAGCCCAAAAGCTTGCGCTACGCTTTATGCTTCTCCGCCGCGTATCTTGGCCCCGCAGGCCCCGCACTCGGTGCTGAACCAATAGCCGCGCCAACCGCACTCCGGGCAGTCGCTGCGCTTCTCCTGAGCGGCCACCCAGGCCGCGGGGCCGTGCTCCCGCAAAAAATTCAGGTCCTCGATCACCCGCTCGTGGTGGCACACGCCGTTGACCACGTGCTCACGGGAGAACGCCTCCAGCCGCGCGCAGGGGAAGTCTTCGCACTGGAAGCACCAGGTGACGCCGTGGCTCGCCGAGCAGCCGCGGAAGCCGTGCTTGCACTCCTGGCATTCCGGGGCCACCCGCTCGGAGAGGCAGCCGTCGCAGGCCAGTTCCTCGGCCGGGCGGCCGCCGGCCCGGCTCAAGGCCCGCATCTGGGCCTCGTCGCCCACGCGGTGGGCCAGGTAATGGGGGCAATCCCCGCAATAGAGACCGCAGATCCCGGTCAGCTTTTCAGCGCTCCCAGCCATGAACCGCCCCCCAACTTGGCTCGACTCAAGCCTCGCTGCCCAGCTCCCACTTCTTGCCGCCCAGCTCCAGGGCGAAGCCGTCGCCCGCTTCCACGATCTTTTCGGCCAGCTGGTAATAGGCCTGGCGCAAAAAGCGCGCCGGAAAAGCGCCGTTCTTCACGGTGCAGTAGATGATCTCGTTGTCGCCCATGCGTAGGGTGGCCGGGTCCAGGGCCTCGCTGCTGCCGTCGTTCAGGCTGACGGTGGCGCCCTCGCCCTGGAACACCACCCGGTTCACCACGAAGAAGGTGTCGGCCACCTCCAGCTCGCAGCTTTTGCCGTCGATGGTCACCACGTAGTGCCCGTCCTCAAGGCGCACCGAGTCGTAGATCAGCTTGATGATGGTGGGGTGCACCATGGGCCGCCCGGCCGAGGACATCTGGCCCTCGGGGCTCACCTGTATCTGACAGGGCGGGTAGATGCCAGTCCAGCCCTCGGGGATGTACTTGTTCAGGTCGGGTAGCTCGTCGCTCACTAGAACCTCTTTTCCGTGTCCACCAACAAGGTCACCGGCCCGGAGTTTACCAGGCTCACCTCCATCATGGCCCCGAACACGCCGGTGGCGGTGGTGAGGCCCAGATGGTTCAGCTCGGCCACAAAGGCCTCGTACAGGGGCTCGGCCGCCTCGCCCCCGGCGGCGCGCACGAAAGACGGCCGCCGTCCCTTGGCGCAGTCGCCCCACAGGGTGAACTGGCTCACCACCAGCACCTCGCCGCCCGTGTCGCTCACCGACAGGTTGAGCTTGTCGTTGTCGTCGGGGAAGATGCGCAGGCCCGCAATCTTGTTGGCCAGCCAGGAGGCCTGCTCGGGCCCGTCCTCCTGGCTCACGCCCAGGAGCACCATGAGCCCCGGGCCGATGCTGCCCACGACCTGGCCCTCCACCTCCACCGAGGCGCGGCTTACTCTCTGAACCACCGCTCGCATGGCTACTCCAGGTGGTCGATGAGCCCGGCCAGGTAGCCCCCGCCAAAGCCGTTGTCGATGTTGACCACGCTCAGGCCCGGCGCGCAGGAGTTGAGCATGCCCAACAGCGCGGCCAGCCCGCCGAAGCTGGTGCCGTAACCCACGCTGGTGGGCACCGCCACCACCGGCTTGTCCACCATGCCCGCCACCACGCTGGGCAGCGCCCCCTCCATGCCCGCCACCACCACGAAGGCGCTGGCCCGCTCCAGGGCTCCGGCCGAGGCGGCCAGGCGGTGCAGCCCGCTCACCCCCACGTCGTAGACCGTCTCCACCGTGGAGCCCATGAGCCGGGCGGTCAGGGCGGCCTCGTTGGCCACGGGCAGATCGCTGGTCCCGGCGGCGATCACCACCACCACGCCCTTGCCGGGCCGGGGCGGGTCGGTGGCCAGAAGGCTCAGGCAGGCGCAGTCGGGGTGGTACTCCAGCTCGGGATAGGCGGCGCACACCTCCTCGGCCTTGGCCGGGTCCACCCGGGTCACCAAGACCGCCGCGCCCTGGCCGCGCAGGGCGTGGCCGATGGCCGTGATCTGCTCCGGGGTCTTGCCCGCGCCGTAGATCACCTCGGGGAAGCCCCGCCGGAGCACGCGGTGATGGTCCACCTTGGCGAAGCCCAGGTCCTCGTAGGGCAACTTTTTCAGGCGCTCCACCGCGCTGGCCGGGGCCATGGCGCCGGAAGCCACCTGTTCCAAAAGTTCGGTCAACTTGTCCGAGTTCACCGGGCTTGTCCTTTCCGCGAGGCGTAAACTATATTTGAGCAAGGAAATATTCTAGCCCCTCATGGACGGAGGCGCAAACCGGCGAGCCATGGAAAAGCAAAGCAATCAGCCCCCAGCCGCGTGGCTGGAAATTCGCCTGAGCGCCCCCGCCCCGGCCGCCGAGGCCGCGGCCGACTACCTGATCTCCCTCACCGGCCAGGGCGTGATCCTGGACGACCCGGCCGAGGAGGGCGGGCCGGTCTTGGTGCGGGCCTTTCTTCAGGCTGGGCCCGAGCTGGTGGCCCAGCGCCACCAGCTGGAGCGCTACGCCCAGGAGCTGGCCGGCAGGAGCGGCGCGGTCAGCGTCGAGTTCGCGGACCTGCCCGTCGAGGACTGGGGAGGCGCCTGGAGGCGCTACTTCCACCCCCGCCTGGTCACCCGCCGCCTCATCGTGGCCCCGCCTTGGGAGGAGGCCTCCCCCGAGCCGGGCCAGGTCGTCCTGGTCATCGATCCGGGCCAGGCCTTCGGCACCGGCCAGCACCAAAGCACCCAGCTAATCCTGCGCCGTTTGGAGCGCCTGGCCGACAAGGCCGCCCTGCCGGGCAGGGTGCTGGACGTGGGCTGCGGCAGCGGCATCCTGTGCCTGGCCGCGCTCAAGTTCGGCGCGGGCCGCGCGGTGGGCATAGACCTGGACCCCGAGGCCGTGGCCGCCTGCCACGCCAACGCGGCCCTGAACCACCTGACCCACGGCATGGAGGTCAGCCTCACCCCCCTGGCCGAGATCGAGGAGCGCTTCCCCCTGGTGCTGGCCAACATCACCGCCATGGAGCTCTGCGGCCTGGCCGAGCCCCTGGCCCGGCATTTGGAGCCCGGCGGCGAGCTGGTGCTTTCCGGCCTGCTGGTGGATCAGATCCCCAAGGTGCGCGAGACCTTTGCGGCCCAGGGGCTTGAGCTGGTGGAGCAGGACTCCCTGGCGGGTTGGGCCAGCCTGGTGCTGACGTGAGTTTGCGCCGCTTCCTGGTTCCCCCCGGCTCCCTGGCCCCGGGCGAAGCCGAGCTGCCTCCCGAGGAGGCGGCCCACGCCCGCAAGGTGCTGCGTCTCGCGCCCGGCGAGGCGGTGGAGCTCATCGACGGGGAGGGCGCCCGCGCTGGCGGCAGGCTAACCCGCCTGGACAAGCGCGGCGGCGCGGTGATGGTCGAGGCGGTGGATGAGGCCCCGGCCCCCGCCCCCCTTTTGGTGCTCTGCCCCGGCCTGCTCAAGGCCCCGGCCATGGAGCTCATCGCGGTCAAGCTAACCGAGCTGGCCTGCGACCAGGTGCGCCCGGTGCAGAGCGCCCGGGCAGTGCCCCGGCTCAAGGACGCGGCCGCCAAGCAGGAGCGCTGGTCCCGTTTGGCCCGCCAGGCCCTCAAGCAATGCGGCGCGGCCCGCGCCCCCCGCTTTGCCGAGCCCGCGCCCCTGGCCGAGGTCCTGGCCGCCGCGCCGGACGATGCCCTCAAGCTCCTACTCTACGAAGGCGAGAAGCGCACAACCCTGGCCCAGGCCATTGCCGGGGCCGCCACGCCCCGCGAGGTCTGGGCGCTGATCGGCCCGGAGGGCGGCTTCGCGCCCGAAGAGGCCGAGGCCGCCCAAGCGGCGGGCTTCATCTCCTGCGGCCTGCCCCACACCATCCTACGGGCCGAGACCGCCTGCCTGGCCGTGGCCAGCGTGATCCGCTTCGGCAGGGAGTGGGACCGTGGCTAGGCCTTTCGAGACCCTGCCCCCCGCGCTCACCCGCCTGGGGCCGCCGCCCGGCCAAGCCAAGCGCGAGGTGCTGTTCATCCACGGCGCCTGGGGCGGGGCCTGGGTGTGGGAGGGCCTGGCCGAAGCCGTGGCCGAGGCGGGCTACGGGGTGAACCTCATTGAGCAGCCGGGCCACGGGGACGACCCCTGGGACCTGCCTTGGGCCACCAGCATCAAGGACTACGCCGACCTGAGCCGCCGGGCCGCCGCCTCGCTGGACCGGCCTGTGCTGGTGGGCCATTCCATGGGCGGCTGGCAAGTGCAGAAGCTCTGGGAGGTGGTGGATTTGCCCGGCGTGCTCCTGGCCCCCTTGCCGGACACCGGCCTGCCCTGGAGCACCTTCCTTAAGCTGGTGCTCAGCTACCCCTGGCGCATGACCCAAGTGCTCCTGGGCCGCCCCCTGGCCATCGGCAACGCGGCAATGGCCCGCCGCCTGTTCTTCTCTAGATTGGACGACGCGCCCGTGGAGGAGCATTGCGCCCGCCTGGTGCCCGAGCCCGCCCGAGTGTGCCTGGACATGGCCCTGGGCCTGGCCCGGGCCCGCCCCAAACCCGGCAGGGAGCCCCGCTTGCTCATCGCCGGAACGGCAGACTACTTCATCCCGCCCTCTCGGGAAAAGCGCCTGGCCGACGCCCTGGGAGCCCGCTATGTGGAGCTAAAAGGCCTGCCCCACGACCTCTGGCTGGAAGACCCTGAGGGTAGGGTGCGCAAGCTCCTGCTGGAGTTTTTGGAGAGTTTGTAAAAACAGACAGGAGAGGGCCAAGGCCCGTATCCGCCTCCGCGTGGGCTCACCAAACAGACACTTGTCATTGCGAGGAGCGGCCTTCCAGCCGCGACGCGGCAATCTCTGCCCGTCAGCAGGCCCCATCAATACTGGCCCAAACGCCAGAGAGCAAATCTAGCCAATGTAGGGGCGGGGTTCATCCCCGCCCAAGAGCGCCGCGCCAAAACAAAAAGGGCGGGGATCAACCCCGCCCCTGCATTCCCATTTTCAAAACCCGCCTTGGCTGTGCCGCCTACCGCCAGCGCTTCTTTCTCTTATACCGCTGGTAACCCTTTACGCTCACCTCGGAGCGAATGCCCAGGTAGAACTCGCGCACGTCCTCGTCGGCCATTAGCTCATCGGGCGGACCGGCCAAGACGAAACGGCCGTTCTCCATCACGTAGCCGTGGTCGCAAACCTTTAACGCCATGGCCGCGTTCTGCTCCACCAAAAGGATGGTGGTGCCGTCCTCCTGGTTCACCTTCTGGATGGTGGCGAAAATCTCTTTGACCAGCAGCGGGCTCAGGCCCAACGAAGGCTCATCCAGCAGCATGATGCGCGGCTTCATCATCAGGGCCCGGCCGATGGCCAGCATCTGCTGCTCGCCGCCGCTCAGGTGGCCGGCCAGCTGCTTGGCCCGCTCGGCCAGGCGGGGGAACAACTCGTAGACCCGCTTCAGCTCGGCCCGGGTCTCGGAGCCCCGCCGGGTGTAGGCCCCCATTTGCAGGTTCTCCAGGACCGTCAGCTCCTCGAATACCTCGCGGCCCTCGGGCACGTAGGCCAGCCCCAGGTTCACGATGTCCTCGGTGTCCTTTTTGTCGATGCGCTTGTCGTCCAGCCAGATGGTTCCCTTGTCCGGCTGGTCCTCCAACATGCCCATGATGGTCTTGCACAGGGTGGACTTGCCCGCCCCGTTGGAGCCCAAAATGGCGGTGATCTTGCCTTCGGCCAGCTCCAGGGAAACCCCGCGCAGGGCCATGACCAGGCCGTAGAGCGTCTCGATGTTCTTGACCGTCAGCATCAGGCCGCTCCCGCCACCGAGTCTTCGCCCAGGTAGGCCTTGAGCACCTCGGGATGATTCTGCACCTCTTCGGGCTTGCCGTGGGCGATGGGCTCGCCGTAGTTGAGCACCATCACGTCGTCGGAAACCTCCATGACCAGGCGCATGTCGTGCTCGATCACCAATAGGGTGATGCCCAGCTCCTCCTTGATGTCGCCCAGCCAGATCATGAGATCCTGCTTTTCCTCCATGTTCATGCCCGCCACCGGCTCGTCCAAAAGCAGCACGTCCGGCTCGGTGGCCAGGGCCCGGCCCAGCTCCACCACCTTCTGGGTGCCGTAAGGCAGGCCGCCCACGAAACGGTCCCGCGCGTGTTGCAGGTCCAGAAAATCGATGATCTCCTCGACCTTCTGGCGGTGGGCTATCTCCTCGGCCGCGGCCTTGCTGCCCCGGCGGAAGAAGGTGCTCCCGCTCCAGACCCCGCCGCGCATGTGCAAATGGCGGCCCAGGAGCAGGTTGTCCATGGTGGACATCTTGTTGAACAGCTCGATGTTCTGGAAGGTGCGTCCCAGGCCCAGGGCGGCGATCTTGTAGGGCTTCATGCCGTTGATGCGCTGGCCCTTGAAGCGGACCTCGCCGCCGGTGGGCTTGTAGAGCCCGGTGATGCAGTTGAAAAGCGTCGTCTTGCCCGCGCCGTTGGGGCCGATCACCGCGGTGATGGAGCCCTGCTCCAGGCTGAGCGAAACGTGGTCCAGGGCGGTGATCCCGCCGAAGACCATGGACAGGTTGTCTATCTCCAGGATGGCCATGAAGCTCCCGGCTGTCTAGAGGCCCCGCCCGGAAGCCCGCGGGGGGCCTCCGGGCGGAGCTTGGTTTATCAGTCGATCTTGAGCCAGCCGGAGAGGCGCTTGCCCTTGCCGTAGGTGACCTTCTTGCCCTTGACCATCACGATGCCGGGCACGCACTTGGCCAGGAACACCTGCTTGATGCCCTGGCGGCGCTCGGCGCTGTAGGTGATGGGGCCCATGATGCCCTGGAAGTCCTTGAGGGTCTCCATGGCCTTGACGAAGTTGTCCACGCTCAGGTCCTTGCCCGCGCGCTTGATGCCTTCGACCATGGGCTCCACGAAGCCGAAGCCGGCATAGAAGAACACGCCCCAGCGCTCCTTGGGGGCGTACTTCTGCTGGGCCCGGTGATACTTGAGCATCAGCTTGTTGGTGCTGTCGGGCAGCTCGGCGAAGTTGCCGAAGATGGTGTCCTTCCACAGGCCCTTGGTGATCTTGAACATCAGGGCCACGTCGCTCAGGGTGGAGCAGGCCATCCACTGCGGGCGGTAGCCCAGCTTGGCCGAGGTGCCCAGCATGATGGCGGCGTGCTTGGGGTACACCCACATGATCACCGCGTCGGCCCCGGACTTCTTAAGCTTCATCACGTGGCTAGCCAGGTCGGTCTCGCCCACCTCCACCGGAACGTCGGCGGCCAGCTTCATGCCCCGCTTCTTCAGCTCGCGCAGGCATCCCTCCAGGCCGCCCTTGCCGTAGTCGTCGTTCTGGTAGAAGAAGGCGATCTTCTTCTTCTTCATGGTGTCGATGGCGTAGGCGGTGAGAATCTGGGCCTCATCCGGATACAGGGGATACACGCCGAAGATGGTCTTCTTGGGCGGCTGGGTCCAGTGCGGGCTGCCGGTGGCCATGCCTACCCAGGGGATGTTGTTCTTGATGATGTAGGGCATCACCGCCATGCCCGGGCTGGTGCCCACGCCGCAGGCAAAGCCCCAGATCTTTTCCTGCTCCCACAGCTCCTTGGCGATGGCCTTGGTGCGGTTGGGGTTGTAGCCGTCGTCGCGCAGGTAATACTTGATCTTGCGGCCGTTGATGCCGCCCTCGGCGTTAAGCAGGTCAAAGTAGACCCCGGTGCCCCGGGCCACCGCGCCCCACAGGGCGGCCGGGCCGGTCTGGGGGCCCCACTGCCCGATGCGGATCTCGGTGTCGGTTACGCCCTGCACCGGTCCGGCCCAGGCCGCGCCGGCCACGGCCAAGGCCGCGATCACCAGCGCCAATACCATAAACTTCTTCATGATCCCTCCTCCCATGAAATTAGCCTTGAAAAAAAGCCGTCGCGGCCGGCAACCCCCCGGCCGCTCAAACTTTGCGAACGTAATGCTTGGCGAAGAGCCCGCTGGGCTTCACGCACAGGATCAGCACGATGACCGCGAAGGCCACCACCGACTTGAACTCCACGGACACGTAGCCGCCGAAGAGGTTCTCCACCACCCCCAGGATGAACCCGCCCAAGACCGCGCCCACCAGGGAAGTCATGCCTCCCAGCACCGCGGCCGAGAAGCCCTTGAGCTGCGGGGTCCACATCAGGTTGGGGTCCAGGGTGTCGGTGGAGGCGATGAGGAAAGCCGCGCAGGCCCCCACCACCGAGCTCATGCCCCAGGTGAGCATCATGATGCGCCCCACCCGGATGCCCATGAGCCGGGCCGCCTGCTCGTTCTGCTGGGTGGCCTTCATGGCCACGCCCACCTTGGTGTAGCGGAAGAACAGGAACAAGAGGATCATCAGGGCGCAGGCCACCCCCAGGGTGACCAGGTTCAAGTCGCTGATAACCACGCCCCCGCCCAGCTCGTGCACCTCGAAGTCGCTGGCCGGGAAAGGGAAGCTCTTCTGGTCCGCGCCCCAGCGCCAGGAGGCGATGCCGTAGAGCATCATCTCCAGGCCCAGGGTGATGATGATCAGGCCCAGTAGGTTGGGCTCCTTGGCCCGGCGCAAAAAGGCGAACTCGATGAAAGCGCCCAGGGCGAAGGCGAAGGCCAGGGCCAGGGCAAAGGAAGCCCCAAAGCCCAGGCCGTAGTTGGTCATGAGCATGAAGGCCACGAAGGCGCTGAGCATGGCCATGTCGCCCTGGGCGAAGTTCAAGACTTCGCTGGTCTTGTAGATGATGACCATGGCCAGGGCCATGAGGGCATAGGTGGCCCCGATGGCGATGCCGCTGGTGATGAGCTGGCCTAGCAAATTTTCATCCCCTCCCCGGTCCCGGCCGCGCCAGCCACCGGCATACGGTGTTGCTGGCTGCGCTCGGGCCTCGACGTAGTTTCAGCTACGCCTGCGGCCCTCGCTTGCCAGTCGCCTTGTCTGCCGGCGGCTGGCTGTGCCGGGCCTGCACTCGGACAGTCCCTTATTTGATCGGCGCCTAATGCCCGGTGGCGCCTGTATCAATGTCCCTCCTCCGCTTGCGAACGACCTTCCCGCAATACCCGCTTTCTAGAAGGGCCAGGTCCGCCAGTAGATCTTGGTGCGTATCCAGAAGCCGTAGAGCCCCAGGGGCTCGAAAATGATGATCAGGACCATGATCAGGCCGAACACCACGTATTGCACGTTGGGCAGCCCGCTCAGGGTGAACACCTGCTGGCTAAGCTCGGTGAGAACCGGGCCCAGATAGGGCAGCTCGCCGATGCGGGCCAGCTCCTGCTGGAGCCAGGTGATGAGCAAGGCGCCCATGACCGAGCCCAGGATGGAGCCCAGGCCGCCCACCACCACCATGGCCAGGAACATGATGCTCACCATGATGTTGAAGGTGTGGGGGCTGATGAAGCCCAGCACGAAGGCCATGAGCCCGCCGCCGATGCCGGTGTAAAAGGCGCTGACCGCGAAGGCCAGGGTCTTGTAGTAGGTCAGGTTCACCCCGATGCACTCGGCGGCGATGTCGGAGTCGCGGATGGCCACGAAGGCCCGCCCCACCCGGGTCTTGGCCAGATTGCGCATGCCCCAGGCCAGGGCCACGCACACCGGCATGATCACCGCGTAGCGCCCCGCGTCCGAGTCGATGAGACCGCCGAAGATGAACAGCTTGGGCGACTGCAAGCCCATGTGCCCGCCCAGGAAGTCCAGGCGGCCCAGGATCTGGGTGATGGTCAGGCCGAAGCCCAGGGTGGCGATGGCCAGATAGGGGCCCTCCAGCCGGAGCGCGGGCAGTCCCAGGAGGAACCCGAAGCCCGCGCTGATCAGGCCGGCCACGGGCAGGGCGATCACAAAGGGCAGGCCCAGGTGCTGCATCAGGGCCAGGGTGCTGTAGGCGCCGATGGCGAAAAAGCCGGCGTGGCCCAGGGAGATCTGGCCGGTGTAGCCCACCAACAGGTTCAGCCCCAGGGCCACGATGACGTTTATGGCCATGAGGTTGACGGTGTAGATGTGGTAGGAGCCGACCAGGAAGGGGAAGACGGCCAGGGCGGCCAGCAGCGCGATCATCCAAAATACTTGCGGCCCGCTGTCCAGCAGACGGATGTCCTCATAATAGTCGCGCTTCATGTCCATGAGGGCGGGCTTCCTCCGAGGTGGATCAGGGCGTCTTTGGTTTGGAGGTCTTGGACCGGGTCAGGCGGTCGGCCACGCGGTCGGCGTAGTCGTCCTGGCTGAAGATGCCCGAGTCGGGCCGGGTGCGGCCCAGCTTCATGGTCAAATAGTTCAGCCGTTTCAGGGCCTGATAACGGGTCTTCTCGTCCGGCGCGTTGGCCAGCATGTCCTCGACCTGCATCAACTCTTTGCGGGATTCCAGCTCGGGGGGGGTGAAACCGGCGTTCTTGAGCACCTTGTAGGCCAGGCGCAGCTCCTCGGGCACGTTGGAGTCGTCCTCCAACTCGAGGGGTTGGCCCCGCCCGGGCAGGTCGGAGAAATCGCCGCGTTCGGCGGCCTCCTTGATGCGCTCCTCGGCCAGCTTACCAAAGATGTCAAATGCCAATGTGCGCTCCCTCCCGATGCGCGTGGCCCGCCCCTCCGGCCGCTCGCGGCGGGCGGGTAGGGCGCGCAAGAGATGTTAGCTTATAACTATCGGCTTTCGCAAGCCAGATCGGCCATGCCCGGGCGGAATCAGCCTCCCAGGCGGGACATGGCGCAGCCCGCGGCGTGGGCGCTCACCGGGGCCTGGTCGTGCTCCCGGGGTTTCATGCGGGCCGCCTCCATAAGGGCCTCGGCCAGCTCGGAGTCGTCGGCTCCCCGGCGCAGCAGGGGCCGAAGGTCCACGGCCAGCTCGGAGAACAAACAGGGCACCAGCTTGCCCTCGGCCGAGAGGCGCAGGCGGTTGCAGGTGGCGCAGAAGTGGCTGGACAGGGCGCTGATCACCCCCAGCTCGCCGGGAGCCCCGGCCAGGCGCATGCGCTGGGCCGGTCCGTCGCCGGGCCGGGCGGGCAGCATCTCCAGATCGCCCATGCCCCCCAGGCGGCGCACCACTTCCTCGGCCGAGAGGAAGCGCTCCTGCGAAAATGGCGTATTGCGCCCCACGGGCATGTACTCGATGAAGCGCACCGCCAGGGGCATCTCGCGGGTCAGCCCCGCGAAGTCCTCGATCTCGTCCTGGTTCACCCCGCCCAAGAGCACCACGTTGAGCTTGACCGCCATGCGGCCGCTGGCCAGGGCGGCCTCGATTCCCTGCCAAACCTTGGCCAGTTTGGCGGCCCCGTGTTCTTCGCCCACGCCGGTCACCCGGCCGTAGACCTCGGGCTTCAGGCTGTCCAGGCTCACGTTAACCGTGGACACCCCGGCCTCAAGGAGCAGCGGCAGGCGCTCGGTCAAAAGCAGGGCGTTGGTGGTCAGGCGAAGGTCCGGGCGGGGCTCTATGGCGGCCAGCTCGCGCAGCAGGCGGCCCAGGCCGCGCCGCAAGAGCGGCTCGCCGCCGGTCAGGCGTATCTTGTCCACCCCCAGGCTCACGGCCACCCGGGCCACCCGGGCCATCTCCTCCAGGCTCAGCACCTGGTCGTGGGGCAGCTTGGCGATGCCTTCGGGGGGCATGCAATAGGCGCAGCGCAGGTTGCACAGGTCGGTGATGGACAGGCGCAGGTAGTGCAGGCGGCGTCCGAAGGGATCGACCAGCTTAGGCGCGGCGGGGATGTGGGGACCGGGGCTGCTCATATGTTTTTCCAAGCATGCGGCGACCCAAGTTTAGCCCCCAGTTCCCGGGGCGTCAACGCGCCAGCATCCCCCGGTATCGCTCGATCATGTTGGTGAGCAGCTTGTAATGCCCCACCACCTCGCGCTCCACGGTGTTGGCCGGCTCGTTGGAGAGGTAGCGGCGGCGCAGGTAGGGGTTTTTCAGGTACCCCTCGCAGATGGTGAGCAGCTTGTCCAGCTGCTGGGGGTGGCGGGCGGCCAGATCCTCGCCCTCCTGGCCCAGGATGTGGGTGAGGATGATGAGTATCTGCACGTGCTTGAACTGGCGGCCAAAGGCGTCGGCCCGGTTCTTGACCAGCTTTTCGATCAGGCGCAGGCGGTGGGCCCACTTCACGTCCCGGATCGACTGGCGCGCCTCCTGGTGCAGATAGGGGTGGCGCTCCAGGTCGGTCCTTTGGGCCGGGTCCTCCAGATAAGAATAGACCACCTTGAGGCAGCGCTCGAACTGGTCCGAGCTGTAGTCGGCCAGGATGTTGCGGTGCTTGTGCAGCCAGGCGGTGAGAAACTTGAGCCGGGTGGAGGTGTCAACGGTGTTGCTCAGCCTCTCGCGGCCGGCGTAGATGATGCTGCCTTCGTACTCGCCGCGCACGATGTCCTGCAACACCAGCACCCGGTCCTGGCTGAGCCCCAGCACGTCCAGCCCGCCCAGGGCCTCACCGCTCTGGGGGTGGATCACCTCCTGGCCGGCCACGCTCATGGCGCGGTCCTCCAGCACGTTGGCCGGATGGTAGGCGTGCTGGGTGTAGTGCACCCGCACCAGGACCACCCGGCGCTTGGGGTCCACGTAATAGCCGCCCTCGGCCAGTTGCTGGTGCCCGGCCTTGGTGCAGCCTCCGGCGCTGACCAGGGCGGTCTTTTCCACCCGGGGCAGCCCGCCCTTGGCCCCCAGGCTGGTCAGGGTGGTTATGGCCCGGTCCGAGTGGCCCAGCACCTTGACCACGTAGCGCTCCCTGCGGCGGGTGAGCCGCCGGGCGAACAGGGCGGCCGAGGTGTGGCGCTCCCCGCAGATGGGGAAGCCGGTCTGCTCCATGAGAAAGTTATAAACGAACTGGCGGTTGTCCGCGTAGGACTGGTTGTCCCCGGCGATGAACTTGCCCACCCTCCGGCCGAAGCGCTTTATTTCGCCGTCCAGGTCCGAGGGAAACGAGGCGAACACCCCGGCCAAATGAAACTGGCCCTCCTGGTCGCGGGCCAACACATGCCCCCGGTCCATGGCCATGAGCATGGGCAGCAGCTGCACGTAGCGCCGCACCGGGGTGGGGCCGCCCAGGCCCAGGGCTTTCTCCATCTCCGGGGCCAGGTTGCGCGGCATGCGCCGCCGCAAGGTGGCCCGGTTGGCCGCGGCCAGGCTCCGGTCGGGCGGGTCGCCCTCGGCAAAAAACTGGTCGTACTGGAAGCCCTCGTCCTGATAGCTCAGGGCCCGGTCCAGCACAATCATGGAAAAGGCGGGCAAATCGCGGTGTTCGATGAGCGGAGCATCAAAGGGCGGGGCCAGCTCGGCCGGTTCCACCAGGGGATAATCCGGGGTGTAGGGTTCCAGAAGCCCTTGCTGCATATGGAGAAAATCGAGCACCTTGGACACCTGACCCAAGGTGCCGCCCGGTTTTTTTCGTTCCAAAAGCTCCCACAACCCCACATCGCCGACGCGGGCCCGAGAGAACCATTGGGGGGGCATTGATTTTCCTCCGAAATCACAATACGTTGTCTATAGGTAACATTATGGGCGCTTTGGGGTCAACGAAATGCGGGCCAAATACGCACTCCGGCCCGGCCAGACGTTGACAACCCCCCGTGGTTCTGATAGATAAAGAGCCCTCCGGGGCTGTAGCTCAGCTGGGAGAGCGCATGACTGGCAGTCATGAGGTCGTCGGTTCGATCCCGATCAGCTCCACCACGGATACCCAGGGCTTAGGTGCTTGCACCTAAGCCCTTTTTCTTGGGCGGCTCCGCCCGTTCGCCCGGCCTGGCCCCCCAAAAAAAACGCCCCAGCGGGAGCGTTCCCGCCGGGGCGTTGTGTTGGGTTTCGGTTAGAGCCTAGAGCTTCTCCAGCTTGACGGCGCAGGCCTTGTACTCGGCGGTCTGGGAGACCGGGTCGTAGACCCCGTTGGTCAGCCAGTTGGCGCAGGCCTCGCGGAAGTGGAAGGCCATCCACACCATGCCTTCCTGCACCTCGGGGGTCACCTTGGCGGTGAGCTCGATGGAGCCGCGCCGCGAGGAGAGCCGCACCCGCTCGCCGTTGGCGATGCCCAGCTTTTTGGCGTCGGCCAGGGAGATGTCGGCCGTCTCCTCGCCCAAAAGCTCGTTGAGCCCGCCGCTGCGCCCGGTCTGGGTGCGGGTGTGATAGTGGTAGAGCCTACGCCCGGTGCTGAGCACCAGGGGGTACTCCTCGTCCGGCACCTCGGCCGGCGGGGTCCACTCGGCGGGCTTGAAGTTGCCCAGCCCGCAGGTGAAGCAGCCGTCCTTGTGCAGGAACGGGGTGCCCAGGTGATCCAGGTCGGGCACCGGCCACTGCAAGCCGTCTCCCTCGATGCGGCTGAACTTGATGCCGGTCATGGACGGGGCCAGCATGGATACCTCGTTGTCCCAGATCTCCTGGCCGCTGTTCGACTCCCACTCCTGGCCCATGCGCTTGGCGATCTCCTTGAAGATCCACCAGTTGGGCTTGGCATCCCCGGGAGCCTCCACCGCCTTGCGCACCCGGTTCACCCGGCGCTCGCTGTTGGTGAAGGTGCCGTCGTCCTCGCTCCAGGCCGTGGCCGGCAAGACCACGTCCGCGAAGCGGGTGGTTTCGGTATGGAAGATGTCGTTGCACACGATGAACTCGGCGTGCTCCATGCAGTGCTCCACATGGGTGATGTCCGGTTCGGTGTTGGCCACGTTCTCGCCGAAGATGTACATGCCCTTGACCTTGCCGTCGCCCAGGCCGTCGAACATGGCCGGCATCATCATGCCCAGCTTGTCGTCCAATTCCACGCCCCAGGCCTTCTCGAACTTGGCCTTGGCGTCGGGGTCGGTGACCTTCTGGTAGCCGGGGTACACGTTGGGCAGCGCGCCCATGTCGCAGGCCCCCTGCACGTTGTTCTGGCCGCGCAGCGGGTTCACGCCGCCGCACTCGAAGCCCACGTTGCCCAGAAGCATCTGGAAGTTGGCGCAGGACATCACGTTGTTCACGCCGCAGGTGTGCTCGGTGATGCCCAAGGTGTACATGAGCATGGCCGGCTTGTTGGCGGCCATCAGGCGGGCCACCTCCACGATGGTCTCCGCCGGGATGCCGCTGATCTCCTCCGCCCGCTCGGGCGGGTAGTTCTCCACCGCGGCCTTGAGCTCCTCGAAGCCCACGGTGCAGCTCTTCACGTATTCCTTGTCGTAGAGGTCCTCTTTGATGAGCACGTGCATCAGCCCGTTCAACAGGGCGATGTCGCTGCCCACCTTGAGGGGCAGGTGCATGGTGGCAAACTCCGCCAGCGCGGTGCGCCGGGGGTCCACCAGGATCATCTTGGCCCCGTTGTTTACCGCGTTCTTCACGAACGTGGCCGCCACGGGGTGGGCCTCGGTCATGTTGGAGCCGATGATGAAGAACATCTTGGCCTTGTCAAAGTCGGCAAAGCTGTTGGTCATGGCCCCGGAGCCGAAAGAAGTCGCCAGACCGGCGACAGTGGGAGCGTGTCAGGTTCGTGCGCAGTGATCGATGTTGTTCGTACCGATCACCGCGCGGAAGAGTTTCTGCATGTTATAGGAGTCTTCGTTGGTGCTGCGCGCGCAGCTGACCCCGGCGATGGAGTCGGGACCGTGCTCCTTCTTTATCTCCATGAAGCGCTCGGCCACCAGGTCCAGGGCCTCGTCCCAGCTCGCCTCGCGGAACTCGCCGTTCTCCTTGATCAGCGGCGTGGTCAGGCGCTCGGGGCTGTGGATGAAGTCGTAGCCGAAGCGGCCCTTCACGCACAAACGGCCCCGGTTGGGCTGAGCGTCCTCCACGGCAGTGACCTTGATGATCTGGTTGTCCTTCACGTGCAGCCAGAGCTGGCAGCCCACCCCGCAGTAGGGGCAGGTGGTGCGCACCTTCTTGGTCTCCCAGGAGCGGCCCTTGCCCTTGGCCTTCTTCTCGGTGAGCGCCCCCACCGGACAGGCCTGCACGCACTGGCCGCAGTGGGTGCAGTTTTCGTAGTCCACCAGGGGGAACCAGCCCTTGTCCGGCTCCTGGTCCTGGCGCGGGCCCCAGGGGGCGGGGATGGCCAGGTTGACCTGCACCTCGTTGCAGGCCTGCACGCAGCGGCCACAGAGGATGCACTTGGAGAAGTCCCGGGTGATCACCGGGTAGTCATCGTCCAGGGGGAACTCCGCCTTGGCGGGCAGGGTCGCCGGGGCCTCCAGGCCGTACTCATAGGCCAGGGCTTGCAGCTTGCACTCGCCGTTGGCCTCGCAGAGCAGGCAGTTGTGCTCGCCGCTGGCCAGGAGCATCTCCAGGATGGCCTTGCGCGCCTCGGTGACGCGGGGGCTGTCGGTGATCACCTCCATGCCCTCGCCGGCCGGGGTGTCGCAGGAGGGCAGCAGCCGGTCGGCCCCGACCACCTCCACCACGCACATGCGGCACACCCCCGTCGGGGTGGCCTCGGCCAGGTAGCACAGGGTGGGTATCTTGATGCCGTTGGCCTGGGCCGCTTGCAGGACGCTTTGGCCCGGCTCAAAGGCTACGCTTTGTCCGTTTATTTTCATCTGAGCCATGATGCTAACTCCTCGTTGCGGCCGGGGCCACGGCGGCCACGGCCAGACGGTAGCAGCGCAGGCAGCGCTCGGCCTCCTTGCGGGCCTCGGCTTTGCTCGTGCCGCCCTCCACCTCGGCGAAGCTTTGCACGCGCTCACCGGGGTCCATGGTGGGGAGCTCCAGGCGCTCCCCTCGGCCGGGGAAGGCGAAGGTCTCGCTGGGGTCGTAGACTCCCAGGCCCTCCACCAACTTCTCCAAGAGGTGGCGCTCGCTCAGGGCGCAGGAGCCTGATTCCAGCTGCTGGGAGATGAAGCGGGCGGCCTTCTTGCCCGCGGCCAGGGCCCCGATCAGGGTGCTGGGCCCGGTCACGCAGTCGCCGCCGCCGAACAGGCTCGCGTCCTTGCTCTGGAAGGTCGCCTCGTCCACCACCAGGGTCTTCCAGTCGGTGACGTGCCTGGCGTCGGGCAAGACACAATCCACCACGCAGATCTGGCCCACCGCCGGGATGATGGCGTCGCACTCGATGACGAACTCCGAGCCCTTCACCGGCACGGGCCGCCGGCGTCCCGAGGCGTCGGGCTCGCCCAGTTCCATTTTCAGGCACTCCAGGCCGCTCACCTTGCCGTTCTCGGCCAAGACCTTGGTGGGCGCGATGAGGTAGTGGAACTCCACGCCCTCTTCCTTAGCCTCTTTGATCTCCACCGGATCGGCGGGCATCTCCGCCTCGGTGCGGCGGTAGAGCAGGTGCACCGTGTCGAAGCCCAGGCGGCGGCCGGTGCGCACGCAGTCCATGGCCACGTTGCCCCCGCCGATGACCAGCATCTTCTTGCCCTCCAGGGGTTTCTGGCCGCGCGAGGCCTTGGCCAAAAACTCCACGCCGGTCATGAAGCACTGGTGCCCGGCGTCCTCGCCCTCGCAGCGCATGGAGCCCGCCTCGGGCGCGCCCACGCCGATGAACACGGCCTGGTAGCCATCCTTGCCCAGCTCCTCCAGGGTGATGTCCTCGCCCACGCGCACCCCGTAGCGGATCTCCGAGCCCATGCGCTCCACCTGGGAGGCCTCGAAGCCGATCACCGAGCGGGGCAGGCGGTAGGTGGGAATGCCGAAAGCGGCCATGCCGCCCGGGGCTTCCTGGGCCTCGAAGATGGTGCTCTTGTAGCCCAGCTGGCCCAGGTAGTAGGCGCAGGAAAGGCCCGCCGGCCCGGCGCCCACCACCGCGATTTTGGCCTGTTTGTGCGCGGCCGGAGCCTCCGGCGGAGCGATGGCTCCGGCCATCTCCTCGTCGGCCAAGAAGCGCTTGAGCGAGCGAATGGCCAGAGGTTCGTCCAGGCGGGAGCGGCGGCAGTTGGCCTCGCAGGGGCGCACACACACCCGGCCGATGGTGCCGGGCATGGGGCAGTCGCGCCGCACGGCGGCCATGGCCTTGTCCAGGTTGCCCAGGCGGATGCCCTCGATGTAGGCCGGCACGTCCACGTGGGAGGGGCAGGCGTTTATGCAGGGCGCGGTGACCAGGGTCTCGTACTGGCCCCGCTCCACCGGCTCCCCGGCCGCGATGGCCGCCTCGAAGGCGTCGCGCCGGGCGGCCAGCAGGTCGGCCAGGGGCTTGGCCAGGGTGCGGCCGATGTCGCAGCGGGCGGTGTCGCTGATCTGGGCGGAGAGGGTCTCCAGGGTGGCTAGGTCGGTGGGCAGGCCCTGGCCGGCGCAGATGCGGCCCATGGCCTCGGCCAGGCGCTGGGTGCCCAGGCGGCAGGGGAAGCACTGGCCGCAGGACATGTCCCGGGCCAATTCAACATAGGCTCGCGCCAGATCCACCGGGTTCACCGAGGGGTCTATCACCTCAACGCCCTCCGAGCCCATCACGGCCCGGATGGCGCCTTGGGCGGCCGCTTTTTCCAGCGCCGCCGCGGCCAGAGCCTCCCGGTGGGGAGGCCGCCGCCAAGTGTGTAATTCGGTATCAGACATCAGATGGCTGACCTTTCCTTAGCTGTTGGTCACGTTGTTCACAAAGGCGGCCCCACCAGGGCGGACCCGGGGGCGCACTTGAATTTATTTCGCGCACTTAGGCGTTGAAGCCCAATAACCACGCCCTGGGGCGGCGGGGCGGGAACCCAGCCCGGGGAGGGTAGGGCAGTCGCCTTAAGGCATACCATTTCCCACCCGTCATTGGGAAGAAGCAAAGGGCCATTTTGCGTATTTTTTCACAGGGCGTTGAGGGCGGCGGAACTA
Organism: Desulfarculaceae bacterium; assembly: GCA_020444545.1. Lineage (NCBI taxonomy): Bacteria > Pseudomonadati > Thermodesulfobacteriota > Desulfarculia > Desulfarculales > Desulfarculaceae > Desulfarculaceae bacterium. The sequence goes on from JAHLKT010000005.1 coordinate 131,619, forward strand.
GCTCACAATCGCGAAGGTGTCATCCATCTCCAGGGTGAAGCGGCCGAGCATCTCCCGCACCCGCGCGCTGGTCTTGAGCGGGCTGGGCCCCAGCTCGCCCAGGGCCTCGGCGGCCCGCTCCACCGCCCGCATGGCCTCCCGCGCCTGGCTGGGGGCCACCCCGGCCCGGAACAGGCGCTCCGCCCCCAGGCCGCTTTCGGCCAGCAGGTTGCCCAGGTGCTCCCAGCGCCGCGCGGCCCAGGTGTTGCCGCCCAGGGACTGGCAGGCGTCCGGGTGGCAGGCCAGCATGAGCACCCCGTCGAAGCCCCGCCGCAGGCCTTCCAATACCATGTCCAGGTCCACCTTGCCCGCGCAGGGCACCCTGACCACCCGCGCCCCGGAGGGCAGGGCCGCGCCGCTCAGGCGGGCGGCGTGCAGGGCCGGGGCCGCGCTGTTGGCGCAGGCCAAGACCAACAGGCCCCGTTCCGTGGCCGGGCCCAGGCCGCTACTCCGGCCCCCGGCCGCGCCTATCTCCCTTTCGTAGCGTTGGTCCTCCAGGCCGGCGATCTGGATCGCCTCCATGGGGCACTCCGCCGCGCAGGTGCCGCAGGCGGTGCACACCAGAGGGTTGCTCAGAGGCCTGCGGTGCAGGCGGTCCATGGCCCCCTGGGGGCATACCCGCACGCAGGTGAGGCAGATGGTGCAGCGCTTGCGGTCCACGCTCACCCGGCCGGTCTGGGCCAGGGGCTCGCCTTGGCCCAGCAGCTCCCGGGCCTGCCGCGCCGCCTCGGCCGCCTCGTCGGCCCAGCGGCCGGGCTCACCCTGGCCCCGGGCTGGGCCCACCAGCCACACCCCGCCCCGGCCGCTGGCCACGGGCAGGGCGCCCACCCCCTCGGGCTGCAAGGAGCCGTCGCGCCCCACGCCCAGGCCCAGGGTATGGGCCAGTGCGGCGTAGGCCGCGTCCGGCACGGACACCTGGTCCACGGCCAGCAGGTCGAACTCGTCGGCCATTACCCGGCCCAGGATTTCCTCGTCCCACTCCAGGGCCAGGCGCGCTCCGCCCTCAGCCGCCCGCAGGCCGCCCTGGGTGAACTTGACCATCACCACGCTTTGGGCGCGGGCCTCCTGGGTCAGGGCCTCCAGCCCCGGCCCGGCCACCTTGGCGTTGCCCGTGAACAGCACCACCCGGTTGGCCGGGTTCCCGGCCAGCTCCATTGCCGCCTGCACCGCCGCGCGCAGGGTCAGGGGGTCGGATTGCTTAGCCAGCCCCACGGCCAGGGCCACCTTGAGCGGCCCCTCTCCCAGGCGCTTTTTCAGGTGCTCCGGCGCGGCGCTGAGGCCCACCAGCTCGCTGAGCGACACCACCCGCTCGCCGGGCGCGATGCCCGGGGGCAGGTTGAGGGCCTGGGGCGGCCCCTGGGCCACCACCACTCCGCCCAGCTCCACCTGGTGGCTCTCGCCGCCCCGATCCTGGATGCGGGCTCTGAACTGCCCCGCCGTGCCGCTCAGGGACAGCAAACGACCCTGGCGGAACAGGCTCAATCCCTCGGCCTCTTCCAGGCCATGGGCCAGCTCGGCGGCTCGGGCGGCCGCCTCGGGCCCCAGCAGGGGCTCGGGAGGGGCCAGGCGCTTGCCGGGGCTGAGCAGAGCCACCTGGTAGCCCGCGTTCAGCATCTCGCGCGCGGCCAGAAGCGCGGCCAGCCCCGCGCCCACCACCAGCACCCGGGTGCTCACCGGCATTTCTTCCAGAGCCAGGGCCGGGCTGAACTCCAGGCCGCACAGGGCCTGGTCCAAGGCGGCCGACGCGCCCGGCGCCACCGCGCAGGCCCCGCTGGCCTGCCCCTCGGGTTTGGCGCAGAGGTCCAGCACCGTGGCCATCTCCGGGTCCAGGCCCTCGGCGGCCAAGGCCCGGCTCAGGCTGCCGGGATGGTGCAGCAGGGGGCAGGCTCCCACCAGCGCCGCGCTGAGCCCCAGCTCCTTGATGCGCCTGGCGATGGCCGCCGCGCCCTCGGCCTGGCAGCTCTGGGCCACGGTGAACACCGCGTCCGAGGTGGCCTCCGCCGCCCAGCGCAACTGCTTGAACTCCAGGGAATCGGCGGTTCCCCGCCCGCCCTGGCACAAGAAGACGCCCACCCGGCCCGCCGTGCTCATGGCCGCATCTCCTCCAGGTAGCCCAGGGTCTGCTCCACCGCCCGCCCGGCCGAGGCCACCGCCTCGGCCACGTCCATGGGCCCCAGGGCCGTGCCGGCCAGGAACACCCCCTCGCGTTCGCCCCCGGCCAAGAATCCCGCCCCGTCCAACTCCGCCCCGGTCAGCTCGGCCAGGGCCTGGTTGGCCGGGTTGGGGCTCAGCCCCACGCTGAGCACCACCAGGTCGAAGGGCTCGCTCACCGGCGGCTGCCCCTCGCCGGGCTGGTATTCCACCCGGAGGCCGCCGCCGGGATGGGCGTACACGTCATAGGGCATGGAGCGCACCAGGCGCAGTTCGCTGTGGGCCGCGTCCAAAAACTCATCCACCGCGTGGCCGAAGCTCTGCAGGTCCATGTAGAACATGGCCACCTCGCAGCCCTGGCGGCCGCTCAGGGCCCGGCCCAGGCGCAGGCCGTAGCCGCAGCACACCCGCGAGCAGTAGTTGTTGCCCGCCACCTCCCGCGAGCCCACGCACTGGATGAAGGCCACCTTGCGGGCCAGGCGGCCGTCGCTGGGCCGAAGGGCCAGGCCCTCGCGCCTGAGCATCTCTTCCAGCTCCAGGGCGGTGATCACCTCCGGGAAGCGGCCGTAGCCCAGGCGCTGGCGCGGGGTGGGGTCAAAGGGGGTGAACCCGGTGGCCAAGACCAGGGCCGACACCTCCAGCTCGCTCTCGCTCCCCTGGCGGCCGAAGTCGATGGCCTCCTCGGGGCAAACATCCCGGCACACCGTGGAGCGGCCGTCCTTGAAAAACAGGCACTGCTCCGGGTCGATGGCCAGGCGGGGGGCTTCGGCGGCCAGGCGGGGACGCCGTATGGCCCCGTCTTCCAGGGCGGGGCAGGCCTCCAGGCACAGGCCGCAGGCGGTGCAGCGCTCCTGGTCGATGTAAGCCGGGCGCTGGGCGATCAGGGCGCGAAAGCCCCCGCCCGACTCGCTGAGCCGTTTCACCTCGGCCCGGCGGTGCACGGTTATCAAGGGATGCCCGGGCAGGGCGGCCAGGCGGGGCTCGGAGACGCAGCCGTTGCACTTGAGGCACTGCTCGGCGGCCTTGCAGGCCAGCCAGGCGGCGTGGCCCCCCAGAAAGTCGTCGCGCTCCACCAGGTGCACCGGCACCCCTTGCCCGGCCAGCTCCAGGGCGGCGGTGGCCCCGGCCACCCCGCCTCCAATCACCAAGACCTGTTTCTCAGCCATGCTCGCGGCGCTCCTTAACGGCTCATAGCCCCAATTGGCCGGCCAGTTCGGGCAGGCGGCTCTGCTTCTCCGGGCAGGACAAATGCACCCCTGCGGCCAGACCCTGGCCCTTCATCTCCCCCACCAGCTCCCGGGCCCAGGCCGGGTCGTCCTCCGGCCCCAGCTCCACCCCGGCCAACACCCGCTCCCGCGCCACGTCCGCCTCGGCCAAAAGGGCCGCCAGGCCCTCGGCGCTTTTGATGGGCTTGGTGATGAAAAACTCCGCTCCGGCCCGGGACTTCTTGTTCAGCTTGATAGCCTGCATGGCCATCAAGGCGCTGTCCGGGGCCAAGACCGCTCCCAAATAAAACTCGGCCTTGCCTTCGATCTCCCCGGCCAGGTCGCGGCCTTGGGCCAGCTCCGAGGCCAGCATGAGCGCCTGTACCGAGTCCAGGTCGTACACCGGCTGGGAGCCTGGCTGGTCGCCCAGGGTGGTGAAGTCGCCGCTGACCAGGAGCAGGTTTCGCACCCCGCCCGCGGCCGCGGCCAGCATCTCGCTGGTCAGGGCCAGGCGGTTGCGGTCGCGGCAGGTGAGGGTCACCACCACCTCGGCGCCCGCGTGCCTTATGAGGTGATGCGCGGCCAACACCGGGCTCATGCGGGCCTTGGCGCCCCGGTTGTCGCCCAGCACCAAAGCGTCGGCCTTCTCGGCCAGAGCCCCGGCCAGCTCGGTGAGGGGCTTCAGGTCCGGGCCCCGGGGCGGGTCCAGCTCCACGGTCAGGACGAACTTGCCACCCTGCATGGCCTCGGCGAGCTTACTCATGGGCGCTGTACCTCCGTTCATAGGCGGGATGCACCTGTTTGCCGGGCAGGGCATTGCGGCGGTCGCGGGCGGGCACGATGTCCTCGAGGCCCCCAAGGCGGCCGGTGCGCTCCAGGCGCGCGGCGATCAGGGCCCAGGCGCAGTCGCGCTCCGGGTCGGTCTCGCACTTGCCGTCCTCGCCCCCGCCGCAGGGGCCGTTGAGCATGCCCTTGGGGCACAGCGTCACCGGGCAGATGCCGCCGGTGAGGGTCAGCACGCAGTCGCGGCAGGAGCGGCACTTCTCCTGCCACACCCCCACGTCGTCGTTGATGCCGATGAAGGTGGTGTTCACCCCGGCCAGCACCGGCACCTCGGGGTACTGCTCGGCCAAAAACTGGATGCCCGCCCCGCAGGCCAGGGAGAGCACCGCGTCGGCCTGTTCCACCTGGGGAGCCAGCTCCTCCAGGAACTCCCGGTCGCACTGGCGCTCCACGCAGCCCACGCTGAAGGCCTGCTCCCGCTCGCCCAACTGGGCGGCGATGTCCAGCTGGGCGGCCAGGATGCCCGCCTCTTTTTCGCCGCCGGTGAGGCAAACCGCCACGCAGGTGCCGCAGCCGGCCACCAGCACCCGGCGGAAGCCCGCCACGGACTGGGCTATCTCCTCGAACGGCTTTCGCTCCGCTACGATCATGCCGACAGCTCTCTTTCGCCTTGCGCCGCTGCCGCCGCCCGGCGGCCGCGCAAGGGGTTGGGTCCAAGTTCCAAGGCGCGGCGGGTCATCATGGAGACCGCCTCGGCCCACTTGGGCGCGTCCGAGGCCCCGATGTGGAACATCTCCAGCCGGTCCCCGCCCAGGCCCAGCTCGTCCAAGAGCGCCTTGGCGTGGGCCACCCGTTCCTTGGCCCTGAGGTTGCCCTCCAGAAAATGGCAGTCCCCGATCTCGCAGCCCGAGACCATCACCGCGTCCGCGCCGGCCCGAAAGGCGGCCAGCAGATACATCACGTCCACCTTGCCGGTGCACAGAAGCTTGATCACGCGGACGTTGGGGGGGTATTGCAGGCGCATGGAGCCTGCCATGTCGGCGGCGGTGTAGGTGCAGTAGGTGCAGATCAGGGCCAGTATCTTGGGCTCGTATTTTTCACCCACTTGGTTTCCTCGCCTTTACAAGGCCATCTCCTTGGCCAGGATTTGATCGTCCGTGTGGTGCTGCACCTGGATCAGCTTGCGGGGGCAGGCGCTGGCGCAGTTGCCGCAGCCCTGGCAGGCGGCGGGGTCGATGTAGGCCACGCCCTCGTCGTTGATCCGGGGCACTCCGTAGGGGCAGGTTCGCACGCAGGTGAGGCAGGCCACGCAGCGCTCGGCGTCCACCACCGCCACCTCGCCGCCCACCATCATCTCCGCTTGGCTGAGGATCACCGCCGCGCGGGCGGCGGCCGCCTTGGCCTGGCTGATCACCTCCTCCAGGAACTTGGGGCCGTGGGCCGCGCCGGCCATGAAGAATCCCGCGCCGGTGAAGTCCACGGGCCGCAGCTTGAGGTGCGCCTCCATGAAGAAGCCGTCCGCGTCCAGGGGCAGCTTGAGGCGGCTGGCGAAGGCATGGGCGTCCTCGTTGGGCCGCACCGCCGCGCTCAGCACCAGGCGGTCGGCCTTGAGCACGATCCACTCGTGCAGGATCTGGTCGTAGACCATCACCTCCAGGGCCTCTTCGCCGGGGCTCACCTGGGGCGGGGCCTCGGGGTCGAAGCGGATGAAGTTCACCCCCAGATCGCGGGCCTTCTGGTAGTAGAGCTCCTTGAGGCTGAAGGTGCGGATGTCGCGGAAGAGGATGCTCACCGAGGCCTCGGGCTTGGCCTCCTTTATGGCGATGGCGTTGGCCACCGCCGAGGTGCAGCAGATGCGCGAGCAGTAGGAGTGCTCCGGCTCGCGGGAGCCCACGCACTGGATCATAACCACCCGCTCCACCCCCTCCAGCACGGCGGGGTCGTGGTGCAGCTCCTCGTGCAGGCTTAGCTGGGTGGTAACCCGCGGGTCCTGGCCGCCCAGGTACTCGCTGGGTTCGTACTCCGCCGCGCCGGTGGCCACCACCGTGGCCCCGTGGCGTATCTCCCGGCTCTTGCCCGCGCCCTGTAGCTGGCTCACGAAGTTGCCCACCAGGCCCCGGGTCTCCTTGACCTCGCTCTCCAGGTGCACCCGGATCAGGCCGTGGTGGGTCACCCGGTCCACGAGATCATCCAGCCAGGGCCGCACCTCGAAGCCCTCCACCGTGGCGTGCAGCCGCCGGGCCAGGCCGCCCAGCCGGTCGCTTCGCTCCACCAGGTGGGTCTCGAAGCCCTGCTCGGCCAGGCTCAGCGCGGCGGTGAGCCCCGCCGGACCCCCGCCGATGACCAAGGCGCTCTGCTCCACCCGCATGGGCAGCTGGTGCAGGGGCGTTAGCACCCCGGCCCGGGCCACGGACATGCGGATCAGGTCCTCGGCCTTGACCGTGGCCGCGCCGTGGTCGCCTTGGTGCACCCAGGAACACTGGTCGCGGATGTTGGCCATCTCGAAGAGGTAGGGGTTCAGGCCGGCGCGCTTCAGGGTGTCCTGGAACAGCTTCTCGTGGGTGCGCGGGCTACACGAGGCCACCACCACCCGGTTGAGCCCTTCCTCCTCGATGACCTTGGCCATTTTCTCCTGGCTGTCGGTGGAGCAGGTGAAGAGGAACTCCTCGGCGTGCACCACCCCGGGCAGCTGGTTGGCGTACTCCACCGCGCCGGGCACGTCCACCACCCCGCCGATGTTGATGCCGCAGTGGCACACGAACACGCCCACCCGCGCCTCCTGGCCGCTCTTTTCGCGTTCGGGCGGGAACTCCAGGGCGCTCACCTCGCTGCCCCGCGCCGGGGCCAAGAGCTCCCCGGCCTGGGCCGCCGCGCCGGAGGCCTGCATCACCGTGTCCGGGATGTCGCGCGGCGCCTGGAACACGCCGCACACGTAGACCCCTTTCCGGCTGGTCTCCAGGGGGTTCAGCCCCGCGCGGGCCGCGAAGCCGAAGCGGTCGGTCTCCACTCCGGCGGCCGTGGCCAGGGCCTTGGCGTCGGGGTGGGGGCTCAGGCCCACCGAGAGGATCACCATGTCGAAGCTCTCGGTGATCAGCTGGTCCTGGGCGTCGAAGTAGCTGATCTCCAGGTCGCCGGTGAGCGGGTCTTCGATGATGCGGCTGGGCAGGGAGCGCAGATAGCGCACCCCGTGCTCGTCGCGGGCCCGCTCGTAGTAGCGGTCGAAGCCCTTGCCCTGGGCCCGGATGTCCATGTAGAAAACCGTGCTCTTGAGGCCGGGCAAATGTTCGGCCGCGATGATGGCCTGCTTGGTGGCGTACATACAGCACACGTAGGAGCAGTAATCGCGGCCCAGGGAGGCGTCGCGGGAGCCCACGCACTGGATCCAGGCCACCCGCTTGGGCTCGGCCCCGTCGCCGGGGCGCTTCACGTGCCCACCAAAGGGGCCGCTGGCGCTGAGCACCCGCTCGAACTCCAGGGCGGTGAGCACGTTGGGGTAGCGGCCATAGCCGTACTCGGCCCGGAGGCGCGCGTCGAATGGCTTGAAGCCCGGGGCTAACAACAGCGCCCCCACCTTGAGCTCCAGCTCGCTGGGCTCCATTTCGTGGTGAATGGCCTGAGCCTGGCACACCTCCAGGCACTGGTAGCACTCCGAGCAGATGCCGCAGGAAAGGCAGCGCGCCGCCTCGGCCTTGGCGTCGGCCTCGCTGTAGGGCCCCACCACCTCGGCGAAGTCGCCACGGCGGTCATTGGGGGCGCGGTGGGGCGGCTTGAGCCGGGGCGAGGGCTTGATGCCCTCAATGCCGGCCTTGGCCTGGGGGCGGCTCTCCTGGCGGCCGACGCTCAAGTCCTCGCCATCCAAGAAGCGCCGGATACTCTCCGCCGCCTCTTTGCCATGGGCAATGGCCTCCACCGCCGTGGCCGGGCCGGTCACCGCGTCGCCGCCCGCGTAGACCCAGGGCAGGGAGCATTGCAGGCTCACCGGGTCCGCCTCCAGGCGGGCCCAGCGGCTGGCCGCGATCTGGTCCGCGGGGTCCAGGAACCCCAGGTCAGGCTGCTGGCCAATGGCGCTGATGGCCCCGTCCGCCTCGATGACGTGGTTGGAGCCCTCCATTGGCATTGGCCTGCGGCGGCCCGAGGCGTCGGCCTCACCCAGCTCCATGGCGATGACCTCCACCCCGGCCAGGCGGCCGCGCTTCTCGGTGAAACGCACCGGCGCGGCCAGATAGACGATCTCCACCCCCTCGGCCAGGGCGTCCTCGATTTCCTCGGCATAGGCGGGCATCTGCTCGCGGGTGCGGCGGTAGAGGATGGTCACTTCCTGGCTGCCCAGGCGGAGCGCGGTGCGGGCTGCGTCGATGGCCACGTTGCCCCCGCCGATCACCACCACCTTGTCGCCGGGCTTCTCGGCCCGGCCCAGGGCAGCCTCGCGCAGGAAATCCACCCCGCTTTGCACCCCGGCCAGATCCTCGCCCTCCACCCCCAGGCGCAGGCCTTTGTGCGCGCCCACGCCCATGAACAGAGCGGCATAGCCCTGCTCCTTGAGCTGGGCCAGGGTCACCTCGCGCCCCAGGGCGGTGTTCAGGCGAATTTCCACGCCCAGCTTTTGGATGTAGGCGATCTCGTAGTCCAGCACCTCGGGGGGCAGGCGGTAGTCCGGGATGCCCACCCGGAGCATGCCTCCGGCCACGGGCAGGGCCTCGAAGATGGTGACTCCGAAGCCGTTGAGGGCCAGGTAGTAGGCCGCGCTGAGCCCGGCCGGGCCCGCGCCCACGATGGCGATCTTCTCCCCGCGCGGCTCTTTGCACTGGGGCAGGTCCATCTCGCCCTGGGCCACCTCCCAGTCGGTGACAAAGCGCTTCAGGTCGCGGATGGCGATGGCCTCGTCCACCTCGGCCCGGGCGCAGGCCAGGGCGCAGGGCTGGGGGCACACCCGGCCGCAGACCGCGGGCAGGGGGTTGTCCTTGCGGATCAGGGCCAGGGCCTCGCGATAGCGCCCCTGGGCGATGAGGGCCACGTAGCCCTGCACGCTGATGCGGGCCGGGCAGGCGTTCTTGCAGGGGCTCGCCCCCAGCTTGTCCACCGCGAAGGCGCTGGGTATGGCCTGGGGGAAGTGGCGGTAGATGGCCTTGCGCGGGTTGAGGCCCTGGTTGAAGTCGGCCGGGGTCTCCACCGGGCAGACCTTGATGCACTCCCCGCAGCCGGTGCAGGCGTCCTCATCGATGAAGCGGGGCTCTTTCCTTACGCGCACCGTGAAGTCGCCGGCCTGGCCGGAGACCTCCTCCACCGTGGCTCGGCTGATGATCTTGATGTTGGGGTTGGCCGCCACCTCGATGAGCTTGGGCGAGATCATGCAGGTGGAGCAGTCGTTGGTGGGGAAGGTCTTGTCCAGGCGGGCCATGATGCCGCCGATGCTGATGTCCTTTTCCACCAGATAGACCAAATAGCCCGCGTCGGCCAAGTCCAGGGCCGACTGCATGCCCGCGATCCCCGCCCCGGCCACCAGCACCGCGCCCGAAGGCTTGCCTTGCAGAGGGATGACTTCAGCGCTCATAGCCGCTCCCATACCTGGCGGGGAAGCCCGGCCCGCTCCAGCAGGCCCTTGGGGCTCACCAGGTGCCGCCCCAGCCAGCGGGGCGCTTGCCCTAGGCCCAGGGCCAGGCCCATGACTTCGGTGAAGTAGAGGACGGGCAGGTAAACCGGACGCCCCATCTCTTGGGCGATCTCCTCTTGATACATGTCCAGGTTGGCCTGGCACATCTGGCAGCCGGTGACGATGCAGTTGGCCCCTTGCTCCAGGGCCCGCCCGTAGAGCTTGGCCACTAGGGTGTGCACCAGGTCCGGCCGGGCGATGGAGTGGGAGGCCCCGCAGCAGTCGGTCTTGAAGGGCCAGTCCAGGACCTGAACGCCCAAAGCCTCCAGCATGTTGTCCAGGCCCATGGGGTTCTCGTAGTCCACCTGGCCGGTAACCCGGGGCGGGCGCTGACCCTGGCAGCCGTAGTAGCACACCGCCTTTAGCCCGCTCAGGTCCTCGCGGGCGGCCTCTTGGGCGCGGGCGATCATCTCCGGCTTGGTGAGGTACTCGTTGAGCTCCAACACCTGAACCAGGCCGTAGTCGTCGCCCAGGGCGCGTATCTCGTCGATTATCAGGGTGTCGTCTTCGATCAGTTCGCAGCGGGCGCTGGCCAAGCGGTTGTAGCAGAGGGCGCAGGGGACAACCAGGGGGGAGGGTGCGTCGATGGCTTGGGCCAGGTTGCGCGCCGCCAGGTTCAGGGCCGCCCGGTGGTCCAGGCTGTGGGCCGCGCTGGCCCCGCAGCAGTTCCAGTCGGGCAGCTCCTTCAGCTCGATGCCCAGGGCCTGGGTCACGCCTTCGATGCTCTCGGCGTAGTCCCGGGCCGTGGCTTCCAGCGAGCAGCCGGGATAGTAGCTAACCTGAGTCATGACCTCCTCCTCCCCGGGGCGGGGCAAACAACGCCTTCAGCCAGCGGCGCTCCTTGGTGCGCGCGGGCAAAAGCTTCATGCGGCCTTTTTTGAGCATGGTCAGGCCCAGGCGGGCGCTCTTGACGGCCTCGGGGCCAAAGGCCCCGCCGGTTCTCAGCATGTAGCCGGCCATGAGCTCGCCTTCGAAGACCCGGCCCCGCTTGGCCACGCCCTTGAGGAACAGCTCGTGGAAAAGGCGGGTGTTCTTTTCGCCCACCTCGGCCCCGCGCCCGTGCAGGCGCTCCTTGAGCCAGTCCATGAGCCGGGGCAGGTCAACCTGGTTGGGGCAGCGGGTGAGGCAGGTCTGGCAGGAGGCGCATACCCACACCGTGGCCGAGGACTCCAGGCGCTCCATCTGGCCGAACTGGAGCAGGCGCACCACCTGATAGGGGTGCAGGTCCATGGCAAAAGTGAGCGGGCAGCCGTTGGAGCACTTCTTACAGCCGTAGCAGGCCCCGGCCTTCACCCCGCTGGCGGTCTCGACTTCGGCCAGCCAGCGGCCGTCGGGCGATATGGCCTCGCCGGGCGAGGGGGGGGCGGGGGCGGCTTGAGTAATTGGCTGGGTCTGGGACATGGCCTCCTCCCCTCGCGTCTATCCGACGATGCGCTTGACCTCGCCCAGAAGCTCCTCGGGCTCGGGGGGCTTTTCTATGTAGCCGTCGGGCTCGGGCACGCTCTGGTTCTTGAACTGGTCCAAGACCTTCTGCGAGTGCAGGAAGGTCTTTCTGGCCAGGCCGCTGATAATCAGCACCGGAGTGGCGGCGAAAGCCGGGTCGGTCTTGATGTCCCTATACATCTTGATGCCGCTCTCCTTGGGCATCATCACGTCCAGGGTCACCAGATCGGGCTTGATCTCGTTGAACTTGGCCCAGCCCTGCTCGCCGTTTTCGGCCACCACCACCTTGTAGCCGTTGCTGTCCAGCAGGGTGGAAATGAAGGTGCGAACGTCCATCTCGTCGTCCACCACCAAAACTCGCTTAGCCATGATCCGTCTCCCCTTTAAGACTGGAGGGTGTACAGGCGCTCGGGATTGCGTATGGCCATCACGTGGCAGGGGCAGCGCTTGGCCACCTGTTCCACCGTGCTGCCGTAGTGGGTGTCCTCCTCGGCCGAGGCGCCCACCGTGCCCATCACCACCAGGTCGATGTCCTTGTCGCGCACATAGCGCAGGATCTCCACGAACGGCGTGCCCGCCCGGACCACCCAATCCACGTCCAGGCCCTCCAGGCGCTTGCCGTAGCGCTCCTTGAGCTTCTCGGTCAGCTCGGCCAGCAGCTCCGGCGAGGCGTAGGTCACGTCGCCGGGTTCGGCCCCCTCGCTGGTCTCGGTGGGCATGTAGCGCAGGGTGGAGTGGGGGCAGTGCAGCACGTGCAGCTTGGCCCCGTGGCGCTTGGCCAGGTCCACCGCGTGGTGCAGGGCTATCTCCGCGTCCTCGGAGAAATCCGTGCAATAGAGGATGTTCTTGTAAGTAATCATCGGCTCGCCTCCCATTTGTGCCGGCCGGCCGCTCGCGGCCGCCGGTTTGGCATCAGTGTTCGTCCTCGGGCTTGGGAACCGGGGGCAGGATCAGCTTGAACACCGCCCCCTCGCCGGGTTGGCTGGAAAACTCCACCCGCCCGCCGTGCTCCTCGGCGGTCTTTTTGGCCACCATCAGGCCCAGGCCGGTGCCCGCCGCGCCCTTGGTGCTATAGAAGCCCTGAAATATGCGCTCGGCCGCCTCGGGGTCCAGGCCCGGCCCGTTGTCCTGCACTTGCAGGCAAGTGCCGTCCACGCCCTCGCGGCAGCTCAGGGTCACCCGTCCCCGGGTCACGGTGGCCGCCGCGTCGATGGCGTTGGAGAGTAGGTTCAGGTAGGCGTCCAGGAGCATCTCGCCGTCAGCCATGGTTTGGGGCCCGCCGTGCTCGGGGGTCACCAGCACCAGCTCCACCCCGCGCTTGTCGGCTTCGGACTTCAGACAGGCGGCGGCCTCGGCCACCAGGGCCCCCAGGTCCACCGGCTCCGCCTCCGGGCTGCGCGGCTTGGCGATGTTGAGCAGGTCCTTTACCAAATCCTGCACCCGGCCGATGTTGCGGTTCAGCATCTCCAGGCCCTCGTCGCACAGGTTGCGCCGCTGTTGCCCCAGGCCCTGGGAGACCAGATAGGCCCCGCCCTTGAGCCCGGCCAGCATGTTCTTGATGGAGTGCACCAGGGCGCTCACCGTCTGGCCCACCGCGGCCAGGCGCTCGTTGGCCACCACCTGGGCCGTGGCCTCGGCCACCCGGCGCTCCAGCTCCTGGGTGTGGGAGCGTAGCTCGGCCTTGAGGGCCAGGCGCTGGCTGGCCCGCTCCAGGGCCACCTCCAGGGCCTGGTCGTTGATGGGCTTGGTGATGAAGTCGCTGGCCTGGAGGCGCAGGGACTTTATGGCCAGGTCCAGGTCGCCGTGCCCGGTGATCACGATCACCTCGGCCTCGGGGCTCATGGCCTTGATGCGCTCCAGCACCTCGATGCCGTCCATGCCCGGCATCTTCAGGTCGGTGAGCACCAGGTCGGGCTTCTCCTGCTCAAAGATGGCCAGGCCCTCGGCCCCGCCGCCCGCGGTGGAGACCTCGTAGCCGTCTGCCTCCAGGGACAGCGACAGCATGCGCCTAATGCCCGGCTCGTCGTCTATGAGCAGCAGGCGGCGGTAGGGGAGGGGAGCGCAACGGTTCATGCCGCTTCCCCCTTCATGGCCGGGAAGCTCAGGCGGAAGGTGGCTCCCACCCCGGCCTCGCTCTTGAGGGTTATGCTGCCCCCGAAGTCGCGTACGATGCCGTAGGAGATGGACAGGCCCAGGCCGGTGCCCTTGCCCACCTCCTTGGTGGTGAAGAAGGGCTGGAAGATGCGGTCCTGGTCGGCCGAGGCGATGCCCGTGCCGTTGTCGCTGACGGTGACCACCGCCTTGCCGTCCTCCACGAAGCTCTTGATCTCGATGAGCCCGCCCGGCCCGCCCTTTTGCTCCCGGCGCTCCTGGATGGCGTCGCGGGCGTTCATCACCAGGTTGATGAACACCTGCTCCATGCGGTTCACGTCGCCCAGCACCAGGGGCAGCTCCGGGTCCAGCTCGGTGCGCACCTTGATGTCGTGCACCGCCAGCTGCTGGCCCAATAGGCCCAAGACGCCCCGGATGGGCTCGTTGAGGCTTATGCCCTCGGCGCTCACCTCGTGCTTGCGGCCGAACTCCCTCAGGTGGGTGATGATGCGCCGGGCCCGCTCCACCTGCTCGCTAAGCTCCTTGGCCACGCTGAACAGGGTCTTGGGGTCCACCTGGCGGCCGCGCTGCACGCTCTTGAGCAGATAGCTGCTGCCCGTGCCGATCACGGTCAGCGGCTGGTTGAGCTCGTGGGCCACCCCGGCGCTCATCTCGCCCAGGGTGGCCATCTTGGCCGCCTGGATAAGCTGCTGCTCGGTTTGCAGGCGCTCGGTTATGTCGCTGGTGGTGGCGATCACCGCCGAGCGTCCCAGGTGTTCGCCGTAGGAGGCCCTGAGGTTCACGTAGAAGTTTTCGCCGTCGCCGCGCTGCTGGCGCACGTTGGGCAAGAAGGCCTCGCGCCCGGCGATGAACTCCACCACCCGCTGCCGGTCGCCCTGGTGGGTCAGGCAGAGGAAGGTGGTGCTCAGCAGCTCTTCCAGGGCCATGCGGTAATCGGCCACGGCCCGGTCGTTGGCGTCCATGATCTCCAGGGTGTCGGCGTCGAAGACGAAGATGGGGTTGGGGTCGTTGTTGAAGAACAGGCGGTACTTTTCTTCCGAGCGCTTGAGCTCCTCTTCCAGGCGCAATACATCGGTGATGTCGGTGGCCATCTCCATCACCGCCACCATATCGCCCTTCTTGTCGGTGATGGGGCTGGTGAGGTTCAGGAAGTAGCGCGTCTTGCCGTCCGCGCCCACCACCCGCTCCTGGGCGCTATGCACCTGGCCGTCGCCAAAGGTCTTGGCCACCGCGCAGTTGGGGCAGCGGTCGTCCCGGTTCTTGTAGGCGCGGTAGCAATAGCGCCCCAGGCTGGGGCCGAAGTCGTCGGCAAAGCGCTTGTTGTGGGCCAACAGCTTGAAATCCGCGTCCTGCACCGTGATGTAGCAGGGCACCTCTTCGAACAGCTGCTGATACTCGCGGCGGCCATGCTCCAGGTCCTCGGTCTTTTCCTTGATGCCCCGGCGCATGAGGTCGAAGGCCGTGGCCAGCTCGCCGATCTCGTCGTCGGTCTGGGGCTTGATCTTCTGTTCGTAGTCCCCGGCGGTGATGCGCCGGGTGGCTCCCAGCAGGGCCGAGAGCGGGCGGTTGACGAAGTAGTAGGTGAACAGGGCCACCACCGCGCAGATGGCCACGCACATGATGGCCGCGTAAATCGCCACACGACGGGCGCTCTGGCCCACCTGGGCGTCCACCGCGCCCAGGGACAGGGCCACGTCCAAGACCCCCAGCACCTTCTGTCCCTTGGGGTGTACGTGGCAGGGGTCGGTGTAGCAGGCCGGGCTGGTGTAGATGGGGTTGATCACCCCCAGCACCCGGTGGCCCCCGTTCTTGGCGCTGGCCTTGAAGATGCGGCTGCGCTCGTCGATGGCCAGGCGCTCCAGGGGCCGGTCCTTGAAGTGGCAGGCGTAGCAGGCCTCGGAGTCCAGGTCCACCAGGCGGCCTATCTCCGAGGCGCGGCTGGAGAACATGATGCGGCCCTTCTTGTTGAACACCCGGATCACCTCGACGCCCTTTTGGCGGCCCATGGCCTCGATGATGTGGTGCAGGCTCTCCCGCTGGTCCTTGAGCATCCCGTAGCTGGTGGCCCGCTTCACCGTGTCGCTGAACCAGTGGCCGGTCTGGCGCATCTTGTCCACCGAGCGCTTCTCTTGCAAATGCACCGCCCAATAAGCCGAGGCCGTGGTAAGGGCCATGAGGCACAGGCCCACCCACAGGGTCAGCTTGAAGACCAGCCGGTTGGTCAGCTTTAGGGGCTTTGGTTGCATGGGCCGTTTCACCTGTTTCAGCGCGCCATTCGATATCCCTAATAGGCACGTTGCGTGCCAAAAAGGCAATTCGAAAAATACTCAATGATTTAATGGTAATAGGCCATTGGGCCTTTATGGGTCAAGTCAATTGTTGCGCCTGAACGCAACACCCGGCGGGGCGCATCACAATGCAACAGCGCCTAACAAACCGATTTTACGAATGGGTTTGCTGTTGCATCGGATGCAACACCAGGGATGCAGGAAAAGCGGCGGGGCTATTGCGGCCGGGTGAGGCCCAGGCGTTTCATGCGCCGCCACAGGGTGGTGCGGTTGATGCCCAGCTCCTCGGCGGCCTTGGTCTGGTTCCATGCGTGGCGGTCCAAGACCCGCACCAGCTCGTCCTTGGCCCGGCGCTGGCCGGTGGGCGGCAGCTGGCTGTCGCATATGGCTTGGAGGTTGGCCGGCAAATGGTTGAGCTTGATGATGTCGCCCCGGCACAACAGGCAGGCGTGTTCCAGGATGTTCTCCATCTCGCGCACGTTGCCCGGGTAGTCGTAGTTGAGCAGGAGGTTCAGGGTCTCGGGCGAGAAGCGGCAGATGTAGGTGCCGTTGGCTATGTTTTTCTTCTGGATGAAGCGGCGGATCAACAGCGGGATGTCTTCGGTGCGTTCCTTGAGGGCGGGCACGCTGATCTTGATCACGTTGAGGCGGTAGTAGAGGTCCTCGCGGAACAGGCCCAGGGCCACCTGGCGCTCCAGGGGCTTGTTGCTGGCCGCCAGGATGCGCACGTCCACCTTGGTGGTGGCGTGGGCCCCCAGGGGAAAGAACTCCTGCTCCTCCAAGACCCTGAGGAGCTTGGCCTGCAAGGACAGGGGCAGCTCGCTGATCTCGTCCAGCAGGATGGTGCCTCCGTCGGCCAGGTCGAAACGCCCCGGCTTGTCGCGCTCGGCCCCGGTGAAGGCTCCCTTGCTGTAGCCGAACATCTCCGACTCCAGCAGGTTCTCGGGCAGGGCGGCGCAGTTCACCTTGATGAAGGGCCGGCCCGCCCGAGTGCTGTTGTGGTGGATGATCTGGGCCAGCAGATCCTTGCCCGTGCCGGTGGGGCCCTCGATGAGCACCGTGATCTTGCTGGGCGCGGCCACTTGCAGGGTGTCGAAGATGCGCCCCACCTCGGGGCTGGCCCCGATGAAGTCCTCCCACTTGCGGTGGCCGTTGACCCGCTTATCGGCCAGGCTGCCCAGGGGCAGGCTCTGGAAGGTCTCCACCGCGCCGATGAGGCGGCCTTCCTCGTCCATCAGCGGCGAGGCGCAGATCTTCACCGGCACCACCGAGCGCCCGCCCTGGCGGATGAACACCGCCTCGGTGCTGGGCTGCTCCTCGCCGGTCTCCATGGCCCGGCGCACCGGGCAGTACTCCTCGCACAGGGTGGACTTGAGCACCTCGGAGCAGGGCGCGCCCAAAACCTTGTCGCGCTCCACCCCGCAGATTCGCTCGGCCGCGTGGTTGAAATAGGTGATGCGCCCCTGCAGGTCCACGGCCAACACGCCCAGGGTCATGGCCTCCAAAACCCGGCGGGGTTCCTGGAGGCTGGCTTTGGGCTGGTCCGGCGGTTTCATGGGATGGAGCCACCTTCAAATGATCGGCCAAGGAAAAGCCGGTAAATCTCTGTGATAACTAGAGCTTAAAATAGATGGCTCCGCGACGGGTGTCAAGAGAATTAAGTTTGCGCAATCAAAGGCTTGCCATGCCTAGTTAAAAAATATATTTTAATCATCGTCCCTTTGGCCGTTGGTGCAACTCGCAACCCCGTGGAGGCCCGTGAGTTCAGATCGCACCTGCAAACGATGTTCCGTGGCCAGAGTGAATGCCCTGGTCAAAGCATATGCCCTAGCCCACCAAGATCCTTCATCCAGTAAGGGCCCGCTGCAACAAATCGTCCAGTTGGCGCGCCGCGAAGGTTATCGCGACGCCCGGGGACTCTTGTACCCCGGGCTCGCGGACAAGGAGCTGAGAGCCATATGCTGGAACGTGTCGTCCTTTTTAAAGGACGAAGAAGTTGAGCAGGCCCTGGGCATCAAACTTTAACTCCGCGCCCCGCGTGGTCCGGCTTGCATCTTGGCCTTGATAATGTAGGCTGACGGGAGACATGCGGGGAGACGGCATGAGTTCGGCGGATAGCAACCTGGCCCTGGCCGCCGGGGAGGCGGTGGTGGCCCTGGACGGCGCCCAGCGCATCATGGGCGGCAACCAGGCCGCCCGCCAGCTGTTGGGCGACGACCTGGAGGCCGGGGCGGTGTTCAGCCTGGCCGGCCTTTTGGAAGGCCCGGACTTGTCCCAGGCCCAGAGCGCCCTGGAGGCGGCCCTGGCCAAGGGGCGCTCCGCCCAGAACCTGCGTGCCTCGGCCCGCGACTCCTCGGGCCAGGAATTCTCCTGCGAATACTCCATCAACCCCTTGTTCGGACCGGGCCGCCAGGTCATTGGCGCGGTGATCAACCTGCGCGACCTGGACTTCGCCCCGCTCAGCGGCGGCCACCTGGACCCGGGCGACAGCCTGCCCAACATGCCCCGCCTGGGCTACCAGTCCCTTTTCGAGAACCTGGCCGAGGGCATCTTCACCATCAACACCCGCTGGCGCATCACCAGCTTCAACCAGCGGGCCGAGGAACTCACCGGCTACCGCCGCGAGGAGGTGCTGGGCCGCCACTGCTGGGACATCTTCCGCTCCGACCTCTGCGGCTCGGGCTGCCCCCTGCGCACCACCCTGGAGACCGGGGTGACCCGCATGGACCAGGACGTGCGCATGTTGGACAAGCGGGGCGGCCGCCTGGGGGTGCTGGTCAACACCAGCGTGGTGCGCGACCGCACCGGCAGCGTGGTGGGCGCGGTGGAGAGCTTTCGGCCTCTGGACGGCCTGGAGCAGCCCGCCGACCAGGAGAGCCATAGCTTCGAGGAGATCGTGGGGTCCAGCGAACCCATGCGGCGGCTCTTCGACATGCTGCCCGACGTGGCCGCCAGCGAGGCCAGCGTGCTCATCAGCGGCGAGAGCGGCACGGGCAAGGAGCTCTTCGCCCGGGCCATCCACGCCCAGTCGCCCCGCAGCAAGGGACCCTTCGTGGCCGTGAACTGCTCGGCCCTGGCCGAGACCCTCCTGGAGAGCGAGCTGTTCGGCCACGAGAAGGCGGCCTTCACCGGCGCGGTGCGCTCCAAGGTGGGGCGCTTCGAGCTGGCCAAGGGCGGCACCCTGTTCTTGGACGAGATCGGTGAGCTCAAGCCCGAGCTCCAGGTCAAGCTGCTGCGCGTGTTGGAGCAGCGGGTCTTCGAGCGGGTGGGGGGCACCCGGCTCATCCCCATGGACGCGCGCATCATCGCGGCCACCAACCGCGACCTGCCCCGGGCCATGGCCGAGGGTGCTTTCCGCGAGGACCTCTTCTACCGCCTGCGCACCGTGCCCCTGACCATTCCCCCCCTGCGCAAGCGGCCCGAGGACATCCCCCTGCTGGTGAGCCACTTCATCAAGGTGATGAACCAGCGTTACAAGAAGCAGGTGCGCTCGGTGGACCCCAAGGTGATGCGCCTGTTCACCAACTACCCCTGGCCGGGCAACGTGCGCGAGCTGGAGCGGGTCATGGAGCACGCCTATGTGTTCGTCAAGGGCCCGGCCATCCTGCCCGCCTATCTGCCCTCCCTGGGCGAGTTCTGGCGCGAGCGCAACGGCGGCCCGGCCGAGGACGAGGCCGTCGAGTCCGGCCCCGAAGGCGCGGAGGACTCCGAGCGCCGGGCCATCCTGGATGCGCTGGCCCAGGCCGGGGGCCGCCGCCAGGCCGCGGCCGATCTGTTGGGCATCAGCCGCACCTCCCTGTGGCGCCGCATGAAGGCCCTGGGCCTGGCCTAGGCAAGCGCCGCCCTTCCTCCAACCCGCCCTTTCCATCGTTGTTTCAAAATGTTTCAAATGTTGCGGCTTGATGTTTCAGCTTGCCTAAGACCCACTGTTTAATGTAAAAATTAGCCTGATTCCCTTCCTGGACATGCCTGGACGGCGTCTTTTGAAACGTGATTCTGTTTCAGGCGGCGTCTCCTCGCCAGGGGGGTGTGGAGTTTCGTCTGTCAATATAGGTGCTTAAGACATCTGGCCCCATAATTGCTCTATAAGGGGCAAATTCTGCCGCGTGAAGTTTATGCGGAATAGCCAAGGAGGAGGAACGTGGCCCAGACAGCCATTGACATCGACATTGATGAAATCATAGAGCGCTATCCCGGCAAACCGGAATACCTCATCTTCCTGATGCAGGACATTCAGGCCGCCTTCAACTATATCTCGCCCGAGGCCCTCACCCTGGTCTGCGACCACACCGGAGTGCCCGAGAGCCAGGCCTATGCCGTGGCCACCTTCTACGGCTCCTTCAGCCTGGAGCCCAAGGGCGAAAACATGGTCCAGGTCTGCCTGGGCACCGCCTGCCACCTCAAGGGCAGCGGGCTCATCGCCGAGAACCTGATGCGCAGCATCGGCCTGGAGGAGCCCGGCACCACCGAGGACCTCAAGTTCACGGTGGAGACGGTCAACTGCCTGGGCGCCTGCGCCCTGGCCCCGGTGGCGGTGGTCAACGGCGACTACCAACCCAAGGTGACCTCGCCCAAGCTGATGAAGAAGGTCAGCAAGCTTGGGTCTGAATAAGTTGGGAGTGTAAGGCAATGCAAGCTACGGCAAAAAAGACGGGGCAGGCTAAGCTGGGCTCCCTGGAAGAATTGGAGCAACTGCGCGGCGAGCTTACCGCGGCGGTGGACCCGGACCAGACCCTGATCGTGGTCTGTCACGGCACCGGCTGCGTGGCCAACGGAAGCCCGGGCGTCACCGAGGCCCTCAAGAAGGCCCTGGCCGACGCGGGCGAGGACATAAAGGTGGTGCCCGGCATCAAGACCACCGGCTGCCACGGTTTCTGTTCGCGCGGCCCCCTGGTGATCATCAAGCCGGCGGGCATCTTCTATCAGCAGGTCAAGCCGGCCGACGCCGAGGATATCGTCGCCCAGACCATCCAAAAGGGCGAGACCGTGGAGCGGCTGCTCTACAAGCATCCCCAGACCGGCGACACCCTCAGCACCACCGAGGAGATCCCCTTCTACGCTGGCCAACAGCGGGTGGTCCTGCAGAACATCGGCCAGATCGACCCCACCGACATCGAGGACGCCCTCCGGGCCGGGGCCTATGCCGGCGCGGCCAAGGCGCTCACCGCCATGCAGCCCAGTGAGGTGGTGGAGGCGGTCACCAAGTCCGGCCTCAGGGGCCGGGGCGGGGCGGGCTTCCCCACCGGCGTGAAGTGGGGCCTGGCCGCCAAGCACGGCGACGTCGAAAAGTACGTGCTGTGCAACGCGGACGAGGGCGACCCCGGAGCCTTCATGGACCGCTCGGTGATGGAGGGCGACCCCCACGCCGTGGTGGAGGGCATGATCATCGGCGGCTACGCCATCGGGGCCAACGAGGGCTACGTGTACGTGCGCGCCGAGTATCCCCTGGCCATCAAGCACCTGGAAATGGCCTTGGCCGACGCCCGGGCCCTGGGCCTGTTGGGCGAGAACATCCTGGGCAGCGGCTTCAACTTCGACATCCGCATCAACCGCGGCGCGGGCGCCTTTGTCTGCGGCGAGGAAACCGCCCTCATGCGCTCGGTGGAGGGCAAGGTGGGCGAGCCGGTTCCCCGGCCGCCGTACCCCTCGGACAAGGGCCTGTTCGGCAAGCCCTCGGTTCTCAACAACGTGGAGACCTGGGCCAACGTCAGCCGCATTCTCGAGCGCGGCTGGGAGTGGTTCGCCGGGCTGGGCACCGAGAAGTCCAAGGGCACCAAGGTATTCGCCCTGGTGGGCAAGGTGAACAACGTGGGTTTGGTCGAGGTGCCCATGGGCATCAAGCTCCGGAACATCGTCATGGACATCGGCGGCGGGGTCCCCGGCTCGGACCACTTCAAGGCGGTGCAGACCGGCGGGCCTTCCGGCGGCTGCCTGCCCTGGGAAGACGCCGACCTGCCGGTGGACTTCGACTCGCTCATCGCGGCCGGGTCCATGATGGGCTCGGGCGGCATGATCGTCATGGACGACCGCGACTGCATGGTGGACGTGGCCAAGTACTTCCTGGGCTTCCTGGAAGAGGAATCCTGCGGCAAGTGCTTCCCCTGCCGCCTGGGGGTGCCCCGCTTGCGCGAGACCCTGGTGCGCTTCTCCAAGGGCGAAGGCACCGCCGAGGACATCGACGACCTCTACAGCCTGGCCGAGGCCATCAAGATGGGCTCCCTGTGCGCCCTGGGCGGCACCGCCCCCAACGCGGTGCTCTCGACCCTTCGCTACTTCCGCGACGAGTACGAAGCCCACATCCTGGAGCACCGCTGCCCGGCCGGGGTCTGCAAGGACCTCATCACCTACAGCATCGATCCGGAGGCCTGCACCGGCTGCCACGCCTGCTTCCGGGCCTGCCCCCAGAATGCGGTCAGCGGCGAGAAGAAGAAGCCGCACACCATTGATGAGAGCCTGTGCATCCGTTGCGGCATGTGCATGGAATCGTGCAAGTTCGGGGCGATCCAGGTCGTTTAGGCGTTTGGCCCCTTTCTCGGGAGACAGCAAAATGTTGAATCTGACCATAGACGGCAAACAAGTCCAGGCCGAACCGGGCTGGACCCTGTTGGACACGGCCCGCCAGAACCATATAGACATACCCACCCTGTGCTACCACGAGGCGGTGGAGCCCTTCGGGGCCTGCCGGCTGTGCGTGGTGGAGCTCAAGGTGGGCGACAACTCACGCCTGGTGGCCTCCTGCGTGTACCCGGCCGAAGAGGGCCTGGAGGTGCACACCATGAGCGAGAAGGTGAAGAACGTGCGCCGCTGGATTTTGGAGATGCTCCTGTCCGAGTGTCCGGCCAGCGAGGCGGTGCGCGAAATGGCGGCGGAATACGGCGTGGAGAGCACCCGCTTCGAGGTGAAGAACCCGGAGGAAGAGTGCATCCTCTGCGGGCTGTGCGCCCGCACCTGCTCCCAGGTGGTGGGAGCCAACGCCATCAGCACGGTGGGCCGGGGCCCGAGCAAGAAAATCGGCGCCCCCTACATGATTCCCGGCGATGACTGCATTGCCTGCGGCACCTGCCTGACCGTATGCCCCACCGGGGCCATGCGGGCCCGTTTCGATCAGGTGCGCGGGGTTCCCGCCGTGGTCATGGCCCGGTCCGGCAAGTAAGAGCAAAGGAGACGAACCATGGCTGAAAATTCCAAGATAGGCGTCTTCCTCTGCGAGTGCGGCCGCCGCATCGCTCCCTTGGTGGACTTAAAGGACCTCTCCGCCAAGCTGACGGCCGATCCCCTGGTGGACTACGTGGCCATCGAGCCCTTCACCTGCATGGCCCCCGGCATCGAGCAGGTGACCAAGGCGGTGGAGGAGCAGGGCCTGAGCCGGGTGGTCATCGCCGGCTGCGAGGCCCGGGTGCTGCTCAAGAAGTTCCAGGAAGAGCTGGCCGCCACCGGCCTGGAGGAGGGCCAGATCGACATGGTCAACCTCCGGGGCCACGTGGCCCAGGTTTCGGATCTGAGCCCCGAGGACAAGGCGGCCAAGGGCTTCAAGCTCATCAAGGCCGCGGCCGCGGGCCTGGACGCCCTGACTCCCAGCGAGAAGGAAGCGGTGGACTTCAAGGGCCCGGTGATGATTCTGGGCGGAGGCATCGCCACCTACAGCGCGGCCCAGGAGCTGAGCCGCCGGCAGATAGATTGCATCATCGCGGTGAGCACCGACGAGTGGGAAGACGAGATCCGCATGCTGCACGAGCACTATCCCGGCGAGCGCCACTACTACGACCGCATGGAAAACATCATGCGCGAAGTGGACGAGAGCGAGCATGTGCGGCGCATCACCGTGGGCGAACTGACCTCGGTCAGCGGGCGCACCGGCGAGTATTTGGTCACCTTCAGCGACCCCATGGGCGGCCCGCCCCGGGTCTATGAAGCCGGGGCCATCATCGCCGCGCTGGACGGACAGATGCTCAACCAGGGCACCAACTTCGGCCACGACGGCCGCAACGTGATCTGCCACACCGAGGCCGAGGAGATGCTCTGGACCACCGGCGTGCCCGAGGGCAGGGTGCTCTTCTGGATCAACGACTACGAGGCCGGACATCCCGAGTATGCCTACCTGGCCTCCCGCGCGGCCTGGTCCATGGCCCGCTACATGCGCGAGCGCTCCCCGCTCACCACGGTGACGGTGCTCTACAACCACCAGATGCCGGTGCCCCTGTCGGCCGGCGAGAGGGTGGCCAGCCGCAACCTGGGCATCTCCTGGGTGCCCTACGACGGCGCGCTCAGGCCCACGGTGCAGGCGGGCTACGTCACCTACTGCGACCCCGAGGACCACACCGAGCAGGAGATGCCCTGGGACCGCCTGATCCTCAGCCCCCGCCGCTCGGTGGGCCACGAGGCCACCAAGGTGGCCCACGTGTTGGGTCTGGAGCACGTGGAGGGTCACTTCCTGGAGCCCCACAAGCAGCGGGTGCGTCCGGAGATGGTGGGCCGGGCCGAAGCCTTCTTGGCCGGCAGCGCCCGCTACCCCTGCGACCTGCACGAGGCCCTGCGCCAAGGCCGCCGGGCGGCCAGCAAGACCGCCGAGATGGTGGAAAAGGCCGCCCAGGGCGACCTGTACGCCCCGCGCATGGTCTGCACCGTGGACCAATCCAAGTGCATCGGCTGCGGCCTGTGCAAGGAGATCTGCGACTGCGGCGGCATCGAGCCGGTGGAAGGTCATGGCGGCAACATCCCCCGTCACGTGGACCCCATGGTCTGCACCGGCGGCGGCACCTGCGCGGCGGCCTGCCCTTATCACGCCCTGACCCTGCAGAACAACACCACCAACCAGCGCGAGGCCCGGGTGTCCACCCTGGCCGCCTCGCTGGCCCCGGAAGAGGTGTTGGCATTTGGCTGCGCCTGGGGCGGCCTGGCCGCGGCGGACAACGCCGGGGTCAAGGGCCTCAAGTACGACCCGCGCATGTACATGCTGCGGGTGGGCTGCATCGGCCAGCTCGACCCCTCGGTGATGGCCCGCGCCTTCCTGGAGGGGGCTAACAGCCTCCTGCTGATCGGCTGCCCGCCCGAGGAGTGTCACCACTCCTACGGCCTGGACCACACCTGGAGCCGGGTGAACCTGATCAAGAAGCTGTTGCACCTGTGCGGCTTCGACCGGCGGCGCATCGCCTTGGCCCACGCGGACCTCAACAGCCCCGAGGAGTACATCCACACCGTGGAGAGCTTCGTGGCCCAGATGGCCGAGCTGGGGCCCATCGAGCGCACCCCCGAGAACCTGGAGAAGCTGGCCGGGCTCTACGCCACGGTCAACAACGCCCGGGTGCGTTGGGTCCTGGGCGCCACCCTGCGGCGTCCCTGGGAGGAGGTCTACCCCGGCAACCAGCGCAACGCCCTGGCCTTTGACCGCGACATGATGGGCGTGGTCAGCGAGGAGTTCATCAAGAGCCGGGTGGCCAACCTGCTGCGCGACACCCAGAAGCCCTACCAGCTGCACGAGCTGGCCTCCGCCCTCAAGGCGGAGGAGAAGCCGCTCATGGAGAGCATCCGCGAGATGGTGGGCGAAGGCGTCATCGGCCGCACCCACAAGGACGGCAAGGCCCACTACATGCTGCGCGCCTGATAAACCAACCCCGAACCAACGCCGGGGCCGGAGCATGTTCTCCGGCCCCGGTTCAGTGAAGCGCCATGTCAGACAATGAACACAACGAGCCCGCTCCGGGCCAATTTTCCGAGGCCTTCCTGGCCCACGCCCTCACTCCGGCCAACGTGGGCATGTTGCCCAACCCCGACGGCTACGCCCGCCCCAAGGGAAGCTGCGGCGACTTCTTGGAGCTGTACCTGAAGGTGGTGGACGGCAAGGTGGCCGACGCCCGTTTCATGACCGAGGGCTGTTTGCACACCGTGGCCTGCGGCAGCGCCATGACCAGCATGATCAAGGGCCGCGAACTGGGCGATGCGGCCCAGCTCAGCGCGGCGGAGATCGAGAACGAGCTGGGCGGCCTGGAAAAAGAGCATCGCCACTGCGCCGCCCTGGCCGCGGCCACCCTCAAGGCGGCGGTGCGCGACCACCTCAAGCGCAAGCAGGCTCCCTGGAAGAACCTCTACGGTCGCCGCTAGCCTCCAGCTTGCCTCGGCCGCGCTCCGGGCCTATATAATTAGGGACGCCCCGTCAACCCGGCGGGGCGGAGGAGCGCCGTATTGCGTCCACGCCTGACCAGCCTGCGTCAGCGCCTGCTGATTTTCCTGCTCCTGCCCGTGGCCCTGCTCTTGGTGGGCCTGGGCGGGTTCGGCTTTTACTATGCCCGCCAAAGCCTTTTGGACTCCTGGCGTGAGTCGGCCATGCTCAGCCTGGAGCGGGCGGCCCACGCCATCGACATGCGCCTGGCCCAGCCCGAGGACGCGGTGGAGCTGATCAACAGCCTTTCCAGCCAGGCCCCCACCAACCCCCAGGAATGGGAAACCCAGCTGGCCAAGCTGCCCGGAGTGGACCGGGTACGCATGGAGCTGACCGGCCTGGAGCCTCCCGCCGCCCTGGGCCCGGAGGGCTCGCCCTTGCCCCGGCGGGGCAGGGGCCAGGCCATGGGCCAAGGCATGGACGGGGCTGGCCAGGGCATGGGCTATGGCATGGGCCCCATGCGCTTCCACCGGGTGGAGGTGGCCAAGGTGACCAGCCCCCGCCTGGACACCACCTCGGGCCGCGAGACGGTGACCATGGTCTTCGACCTGGTGAGCGAGGACAAGAAGCCCATGGCCCGCCTGGAGATCGTGGTGCGCTTCGCCCACCTGCTGGAGGACCTCAATGCCCTCAACTGGTGGCGGAGCGACAACGTGTATCTGGTGGACCGCACCGGACGGGTGCTGGCCCGGGGAGCCGAGGCGGTGCCCCTGGGGGGCAGCCTGGGTAGCGGGGGCGATGCCTTCCGCCTGGATGTGCTGTCAGCCCTGCTGACCCACAACAAGGGCACGGTGATGAGCGGGGGCCACCCGGCCAAGGAAGTGGCCGGTTTTTACCGCCTGAGCCGGGCGCCATGGACCCTGGTGCTCATCGCGCGGGGCGAGGCGGTGCTGGGGCCGGTCACCGACTTTCTCAGGGCCTTTGCCCTGGCCTCCCTGGTGTGCATCGGCCTGGTGCTTCTCATCATCTTCACGGTCACCGGCCGGGTGGCCGGTTCGGTGCGCCAGGTGTGCCAGGCCGCGGTGCAGGTGGCCCAGGGCAACTACCAGCGGGTGCCCACCCCCCACAGCCGCGACGAGTTCTTCCGCCTGGCCCGCCACTTCAACACCATGGTGGCCGGGCTCAAGGAAAAGGACCACATCCGAGACACCTTTGGCCGCTACGTGGACCCCGGGGTGGCCCGCAGGCTCATGAGCCGGCCCGAGGCAACCAACCTGGGCGGCGAGAAGCGCCAGGTGGCCATCATGATGACCGACGTGCGCGGCTACACCGCCCTGTGCGAAACGCTCAGCCCGGAAGAGACCATCGCGGTGATCAACCGCTACCTCTCGCGCATCATCGAGGTGATCCAGCGCCACGAGGGCATCATCGTGGACTTTTTGGGCGATGCGGTGCTGGCCTTTTTCGACAGCCTGGAGGACGGCATCGAAGTGGCGGTGCAGCGCGCGGTGTGCTGCGCCCTGGAGCTGCAAGAGGCCACGGCCGAGTTCAACCGCGAGGCGGCTGAGCAGGGCCGCACCCAGCTGGAGACCGGCATCGGGCTCAACGCCGGCGAGGTGGTGGTGGGCAACATAGGCTCGGCCAAGCGCACCAAGTACGGCATCGTGGGCGGGCCGGTCAACCTGACCCAGCGCATCCAGTCCACGGCCGAGGGCGGCGAGATCGTCATCTCACAGGAGGTGTGCGACCGGCTGCCTTCCGAGGTCCAGGTGGGGCGCAGCTTCAAGGTGAAGCCCAAAGGCCTGGAGCGCGAGATCGCACTTTTCGTGCTCACCGGCTCCGCCTCCTGCGGGGTGCTCCAGCCCGAGCCCCTGGCCTCGCCCCCTGTTAACAATTAATCGCTCCTTAACACCACCGCCTTTGGGCCCCGCCGGAGCCGTTTGTGATAAATGGCTCAATTTGCGATAAATAATACGAAAAATAGTCTTTACACCCCAAATGCATAGCAGTTTACTTGGTGTAAAGTTCCGCGGCCGGGCCAGCGCCGTCCCGGGCCGCGAAGCGAATCATATTTTGACGCCTTCCCGTTGATGCCTTTGGGCATAACATACCGATAATCAATCAGGAAAATAGAGTATCCCTTCCAAGAGGCCGGAGGGGCCCGCCCACCCGCTTTGCGGTGTCGAGTGTTAGGTGTTTAGCAACTGTTCACTTAATTAACACCTTGCGCCCTTGCGACCTGGGGTATGTGTAACGCTTATGCAACATAACATTCTGTATTAATGCGACAAATCATTTTTGTCCCCCAGGGTGGCATGCCTGTTGCTTTGGTTGGAGCCCCGATCCGAAAACGCACCCAAGGGTGAGCAATCTTGGAAAACATATGTAAAACGGCCGGACGCCAGGCTGGCCACCCGCAAGGAGAGTCTCTGATGTTGAAACGAATTTTGGTGATGCTGTTGGTCCTGAGCTTCCTCGGCGCCGGCCTGGGCGTGGCCCTGGCCTCCGGTGGCAAGGGCAACTCCCGCAAGGGCAAGTACCTCTACCGCAAAAACTGCCGCGTCTGTCACGTGGAAAACGGCAAGGCCAAGGAGCTGAGCCCCATCAGCAAGACCCAGGCCCAGTGGAAGACCACCTTTGCCGACGCCAAAAAGCTGCCCTGCGCGGCCGAATGGGCCAAGCTATCGGACAAGGACATCACCGACATCTACGCCTACCTCTGGGGTCACGCCAAGGATTCGCCTTCCCCGGCCAAATGCAAGTAGACCTCCGTGGTGCGGCGGGCCCTCGCCGCCGCGCCTTTTTTCCCAGTTTCGCTTCTGTAGCGGAGTAAGCAGACCATGGCTAAATCCTCTCGCCCCGCCCTGTCCCGGCGCGGCTTCCTAAAGCTGGCCGGCGCGGCCGGCGCGGCCGCCGCCCTGGGCGGCACGGCGCTGCCGGCGGCCAAGCCTGCCCAGGCCGCCGGCGGCATCCGCCCCGGCTTCGAGAGCAAGTTCACCGTGTGCGACATGTGCTTCAACAAGTGCAGCGCCATCGCGCGGGTGCAGGATGGGGTGGTCCACAAGTTGGACCCCAATCCCAAATTCCTGAAGTCGCGCGGCATGCTCTGCGCCCGGGGCAACGCCGGGGTGGAGCAGGTCTACGGCCGCGACCGCCTCAAGTACCCCCTGCTCAGGGTGGGCGAGCGCGGCGAAGGCAAGTTCAAGCGCATCTCCTGGGACGAGGCCCTGGACATCGCGGCCGAGAAGATGAAGGCCATCGGCGACCGCTACACCCGCTGCGGCTTCATGTTCATGGCCGGCAGCGACATGCAGTCCACCTTCGTGCACCGCTTCGCCGAGGCCTACGGCTCCTACAACATGCTCAGCCACGAGTCCATGTGCCTCATCGCGGGCACCCGGGCCTTTTTGGACACCTTCGGCGAGGTGCCCATCCCGGACATGCTCTACGCCAAGTACGTGGTCATGGTGGGGGCCAACCGTTTCGAGTCCCTGGTCACCCCGGACAGCATCGACCTGATGAGCGCCATGAAAAACGGGGCCAAGCTGGTGGTGCTGGACCCGCGCTACACCAAGAGCGCGGCCAAGGCCGACGAGTGGTTCCCCATCAAGCCCCGCACGGACATGGCCTTCATGCTGGCCCTGGCCCACGTGCTCATCAAAGAGAAGCTCTACGATAAGAAGTTCGTGGCCGAAAAGACCTACGGCATCGAGCAGCTGAGCAAGCACGTGGAGCCCTACACCCCGGAGTGGGCCGCGGCCCAGTGCGACATCCCGGCCAAGGACATCGCCCGCATCGCCCGCGAGCTGGCCAAGGCGGCCCCGGCGGCCATGGTCTATCCCGGCCGCCGCTCCTCCAACTACACCGACTCCACCCAGATCCGGCGCTCCTACGCCATCGTCAACGCCCTGCTGGGCAACTGGGACCGCCCCGGCGGCCTCACCGCCGCCCGCAAGGTGGGCCTGGCCGGGGGCGTGCCCTTTGAGGCGCCCTTCTACGAGAACAACCCCGAGGACCGCATCGACGCGGGCAAGGCCACGCTGATGTTCCCCGAGGAGGGCTCCTTCAAGCTGGCCCGCGACGCGGTGATCGCCGGCAAGCCCTACCCGGTCAAGGGTTGGTTCACTTATCACACCAATCCCATGCAGACCGCGGCCAACCGGCAAAAGACCGTGGAGATGATCAACCAGTTGGATTTCATGATCTCCATGGACATCCATATGAGCGACACCGCCTGGATGGCCGATTTGGTGCTGCCTTCCCAGACCTATCTGGAGCGCCAAGACCCCTGCTCGGCCCAGCAGGGCTCCAGCGCCTGCGCCTGCGTGGTCATGCGCGATCCGGTGGTGGCCCCGCTCTACGAGTCCAAGCCGGTGTTCTGGGTCATGCAGCAGATCGCCAAGCGAATCGGCCTGGGCGAGCACTTTGATTTCACCATCGAGCAGTTCCGCGACAAGCAGCTGGCCGAGCTGCCCGGGGCCATGGACGCCCTCAAGCGCGACGGGGTCTACTACAACCCCTCCAAGCTCTACGGGGTCTACGAGGGCAAGATCTACAAGACCAAGTCGCACAAGATCGAGCTGTACAACAGCCGCTACGCCGAGATGGGCCTGGACCCCATGCCGGTCTACACCCCGCCCAAGCCGGGAGGCCACGACCGCTTCCGCATGGTGGTGGGGCGCAACGCGGTGATCACCCAGTCCTCCAGCCAGAACAACTCCCTGCTGGTCAAGTTCCAGCCCACCAACCACCTGTGGATTCACCCGGACCCGGCCAAGGAGATGGGCATCACCAACGGCGAGTGGGTGTGGGTAAAGGGACCCCACGGCAAGCAGCGGATTCAGGCCAAGGTGACCCACCAGACCCGGCCGGACACGGTGTACATGGCCACCGGCTTCGGGGTGCTGAGCAAGGACCTGCAAAATATTTACGGCGAAGGGGCCTGCATCGCCGAGGTGTTGAACGACGACTTCGACACGATCAGCGGGAACATGGCCATGCATGAGACCTGGGTCCGCGTGGGCCGGGAGGCGGCATGATGGCAAAGCAACTGGGCATGGTGATCGACGCCGACTCCTGCATCGACTGCAAGGGCTGCATGGCCGCCTGCAAGGTGGCCAACGAGGTGCCGGGAGACAACTGGCGCAACTGGATCAAGGACGGCGAGATGGACTGGAACGCCAAGGGCAAGAGGCGCATGGTGTTCCAGCCGGGCAACTGCATGCAGTGCGACAAACCCACCTGCGTAACCGCCTGTCCCACCGGGGCCACCTACAAGAGCAAGGCGGACGGGGTGGTGTTGATCGACCGCGGCCTGTGCATCGGCTGCGGCCAGTGCATCAAGGCCTGCCCCTACGGGGCCCGCTACCGCAACGACAAGCTCAAGGTGGCCGACAAGTGCGACTTCTGCCGCAGCCGCCGCGAGGTGGGCCTGGAGCCGGCCTGCGTTAGCACCTGTCCCACCAAGGCGCGGGCCTTCGGCGACCTCAACGATCCCGCCTCGCCGGCGGGCAAGCTCTACGCCGCCCAGAAGGACAAGGCGGTGCAGGTGGTCAACGCCGAGAGCAACACCGATCCCAACATCTACTACCTGGGCGCGCCGGGCAACAAGCACTGGCCGGTCAAGGCCCAGATGCCCTCGGCTTTCACCTTCTGGAAAAACGTGGCCGATCCCGGGGTCAAGGTGCTCATGGGCCTGATGGGCGTGGGCGTGCTGGCCATGCTAGGCAAGCAACTGGTCATGAAAAACGACGCTCCCGAGGAGCATCACGGGGAGGACGGCCATGAGTAGCCGCCAGATCCCCCGCCACACCCGGGCGGGCATCTTCATTCATTGGTTCAACGCGGCCTGTTGGTTCTTCCTGCTGGCCACCGGCGTGGCCCTCATCTCCAACCCGGAGCTCAACCCCCTGGGCGCCTGGTATCCCAAGGCGGTGCGCGCGGTGTTCATGGGCGGCGGCAACCTGCTGGTGGCCCACTGGCTGGTGGCCTTCATCTGGCTGGCGGTGTGGGTGGTCTATCTTTTCTGGGGAATGAACCGCTTCGTGGCCCCGTTCCTCAACTCGGCGTTCACCATCGAGCCCAACCGCGACATCCAGTGGATGATCAAGAAGAACCTGCAAATGATGGTGGGCTACAAGATGATGGCCAAGTTGGTCAAGCCCCTGGGCTACGACGGAACCATGCCCGACCAGGGCTACTACAACGTTGGCCAGAAGCTGGCCGCCCAGGGTCTCATCTTCGGCGCCCTGGCCCTGGTGGGCACCGGCTTCATCATGTTCGCCAGCAAGTACTTCCTCACCGCGGCCGACTCCTGGCTGGTGCAGTGGTCCATCACCGTGCACTTCATCGCCGCCGGGGTTACCACCGCCCTGTTGATCCTGCACATCTACATGGCCGCCATCAGCAAGGATGAGCGCCCGGCCTTTATTTCCATGTTCACCGGAACCGTGCCGGCCGAGTATGCCAAGCATCACCACCGGCTCTGGTACGACGAGCTAGAGGATTCCAAACCATCGGAGGTAGGATAAACATGAAACGCTTCAGCAAGAGCCTGGCCGTGGCCCTGGTGGCCGTCTTGGCCTTGGCCCTGGCCGCCCCCGCCCTGGCCGCGGAAAAACCGGCCTTCAAGACTTACCCCAACATCGTCGACGGCGCGTTCGTCAAGGACGTGGCCGACGGCAAGGTCAAGGGCTACATCTTCGACGCCCGCCCCTTCAAGAAGAAGTACGTCAAGGGGCACATCCCCGGTGCGGTGAACCTGCCCACCACCTACTTCGACCAGAAGAAGAACCTCTTGCCCGCCGACAAGGCGGCCCTGATCGTGTTCTACTGCGGCGGCCTCAAGTGCGCCCTGAGCCACAAGAACGCCTTCAAGGCCCAGGCCCTGGGCTACAGCAACATCGTGGTCTTCGCCAAGGGCTACCCCGATTGGAAGAAGGCCTACGGCCCCGGCGTGGTGGGCCCCGATCCCGTGGCCAAGCCCGCCAAGGCCGAGCCCGCCTTCAAGACCTTCCCGGTCATCGTGGAGGCGGCCTTTGTTAAGGACGTGGTGGACGGCAAGAAGGTGGGCCTGGTCATCGACGCCCGCCCCAAGAAGAAGAAGTATGACAAGGGCCACATCCCCGGCTCCCTGAGCCTGCCCACCAGCCAGTTCGGCAAGCTCAAGGGCCTGCTGCCCGCCGACAAGAATGCCCTGATCGTGTTCTATTGCGGCGGCCTCAAGTGCGCCCTGAGCCACAAGGCCGCGTTCAAGGCCCAGGCCATGGGCTACAAGAACATCAAGGTCTACGCCAAGGGCTACCCCGACTGGAAGAAGGCCTACGGCGCCGGCGCCATGGGCGCGGCCCAGGCCCCGGCCGCCAAGAAGGCGTCCAAGGGCAGCCTGAAGCCGGGCAAGGAAGAGGGCAGCGTGGACCTGGCCTTTTTCCAGGAGACCTACCAGAAGAATCCCCAGAGCATCTATCTGGTGGACGTGCGCGACCCCGGCGAGTACAAGGCCGGAGCCATCAAGGGCTCGGTGAACATCCCGGTGGACAAGCTGGCCAAGAGCATCGACAAGCTGCCCAAGAACAAGCCCGTGGTGTTCGTGTGCGGCACCGGCGCCCGCTCCGGCGAGGCCTTCTACATGATCAAGGACCTGGCCCCCCAGATGACCGACGTGTACTACATCGACGGCGAGGTCACCTTCAACCCCGACGGCACCTACAAGGCCGCCCCTCCCAAGTAGGGACAGCGTGCGCCATCGGCTTATATGCTTGAGTAAAGGCCCGGTCCCCCCCGCCGGGGGGCCGGGCTTTGTCTTGGCCGTGGTCCTGGCGGCGCTGCTGCTGGCGGCTCTGCCCGCTTTGGCGGCCGCGCCCGCCTGGTGGGCCCAGGCCAAGGCCCAGGCCGACCAGTACGGCTACGGCCTGATCGACGACGCGGGCCTGGACAAGCTCTTGGCCTCGGACAAGGACTTTTTGCTCCTGGACGTGCGGCCGGACTACGAGTACGCCCAGGGCCACATCAAGGGAGCCAAGAACCTGGAGTTCCACCTGGGCGACCGCCTAACGCTGGACCCAGCCAAAGCCAAGCGCTTCGAGGCGCTGGCCGGGCCGGACCGTGGCCGCCTGCTGGTGATCTACTGCCGCTCCTTCCGCTGACTGCGCGGCGGTATCGCCGCCCGCTGGGCCGTGAGCCTGGGCTACAAGAACGTACTGCGCTACGCCGGGGGATGGCACGGCTGGCTGGCCCACCAGGGCAAGGCCGCCCAGGAGCTGCCTCCGGCCGGGCTAAAGAAAGGGGACTACTTCCCCTCCTGCCGCCTGGTGCTCTTGGACAAGGCTTCCGACCGCGCCTACCTGGGCATCAAGCACCAGGAGCCGGCCTTCTCCCTGGAGGACGTGGACGCGGACTATCTTTTCGTGGAGCTCTACGACGAGCTATGTTTCGGTTGCCTCAAGGAGGTGGCCTCCTACAACCACCTGTTCATCGAGTTCAACCAGGACCCCCTGCTCAGCAAGCGCATGAAGATGCTGGGCCTGGGCGTGGGCAGCCTCAACCGCGAGGTGATGCGCTTTCGCCGCCAGAAGAAGGTGCTCTTCCCCCTGTTCGCCGACCGCCGCCGCGAGGTTTTCAACTGCCTGGGCAAGCCCGGGCTGCCGGTGGCCTACCTGATCAAGCACACCGGCCCCGGCCGCTGGAAGATACTGGCCATCATGTCCGGGCACATCGGGGACACCCACGCTTTATTGAAGCGGATCAAGGCGGCCATGGCCACCGGGGCGCCCTAGGCGATCCCGCCGGCCTCGGCCTCCACCAGCTCCAGCAAGGCGATCAAGAGCTTGGCCACCAGGGAATAGACCGCACCGGGGTCGGCCTCTTCCTGCCGCGCGGCGAATTCGCGCACCCAAGGCAGCATGAAACGCCCCGCCAGCTCGGCCGCCTCGGCCTCGCCGCCCGGGCGCTCGCCGTCCCAGGACTCTTCCAAGAGATAAATGAGGTACTCGAGCTCCACGGCCAGGTGGTCCGGCGGCTCGCCGGGCTTCTCTTCCAAGGCCAGGCCCTCGGCCTCCAGACGCTGGGCCATGGCCTCGGCGGGCGGGCCCATCACCCGTCCCTCGCCCACGTAGCAGGAGTGATACAGGGGGGCGGGCACTCCGCCGGGTTTGGACACGAACATGCTAACGTAGCCGGGCTCCAGCTCGGCGCAGAGCTCTTTGGCTTCGGCCCCGGCCAGGCGGGCGCTCAGCGAGCGCAGGGCAGGGGAGGCGGCGGGAAGCATGGCGGCCAGCTCGCTGATCAACTCGCCTCCTTCGGGCCCGGCCAGGTCTGCGCAGAGCTCGGCGTCCGGCCCCCAGTAGAGCCGGGCCAGCATCGCCAACCCGTCCAGCACCGCTTCCTGCGCGGGGGTGTAGTCTTCCTGCTCGCTCATGCGTCTGCTCCTCGCTCGTGGCCTAAAGATAAGGGCCGCCCCTCGGGGCGGCCCGTGGTTTGTTTGCTCCCGGCTCAGTCCCAGATGGGCTCCGCCGTGGCGTCCACCGCCCCCAGCACCAGCTCGGTTATCTGCTCCTCGGCCGCCTCCAGCGGCACCAGGCTGGTGTTGAGCACCATATGATACAGGCTGGGGTCGTTGGGGTCGCCCTTGTAGAAGTTGGACAGGAAACGCTCGCGCTTGCGGGCCTCGCGGGTGACCATGGCCTCGGCCTTGTCCGGGGTCATGTTGTACATGTCCTCCATGAACTTGATGCGGTCGGCCCGCTCGGCCACCAGCAAAATGCGCAGGGCGTCGGGGTTGTGGCGCAGGATGAACTGGCTGCCCCGGCCCAGGATGATCACGTTGTCCTCCGCGGCCAGGTCCAGGATGATGCGGGTGAGGAACTCCACGTAGCGCTTCTCGTCGAAGTCCGAGCCGCTTTCGCCCAAATGGCGGTCGATGAAGCTGGAGGGCACCAGGCTGCTCAGGATGCGCATCAGGCGGCCGCCGGCCTCGCGTTGCACGCCCTCCACCCACTTGAGCGAAACGTTGGCCTGCTCGGCCACCTTTTGCAAAAGCCCCTCGTCCACGAACTCGTAGCCCAAGCGCCTGGCCACCCGCTCTCCCAGGGTCTTGCCGCCGGCACCGAACTGCCGCGAAATGCTAAGTATCGCCATAACCGCCCTCCACCGTATCTATAGCCGCGCCGCTTCGCAAAAGGTCGACTCTCCCGCCTCAGGCATAGGCCCTTTGTTTGAGCTTGTCCTCGATGCGGCGCACCAGGCGGGTCACCAGATTGGTGGCGCTCTCCAGGCTGATCAGGCTGGTGTTGAGCACCAGATGGTACAGGCTGGATTCGTCCGGCTCGCCGGGATAGAAGTTGTTCAGGAATCGGGTCCGCTTATTGTCGGCCTCGGCGATGAGACGCTTGGCCGTGACCTCGTCCATCTGGTAGTGCATGGCCATGAAGGCCACCCGGTGGGACAGCTCGGAGACCAGGAGCACCCGCACCGTGTCCGGCCTATAGCGCAAGATGAACTGGGCCCCCCGGCCCAGGAGCACCACCTTGCCGGTCTCGGCCAGCTCCTGGATCACCTTGCTCAGGCGCTCGATGTGGGCCTTGTCCTCTCCCTCGGCCACGGTCCAGCGCTCCATGAAATTGCTGGGGGCCAGGGAGGTGAGTAGCTCCACCACCTGGGCGTGGTACTGGCTCTGGGTGGCGCTGCCGCCGCTGGCTTTTTCGGCCTTGGCCGCCATCTGGTCGAGCTGGGATTCATGCAAAAAATGGTAGCCCAGCTCGCTGGCCACCATTTCCCCCAAGGTCCTGCCCCCGGCTCCGAACTGACGCGAGATGCTCAGCACGGCCATGCCCGGCCTCCCTTCCGCCCCGCCGGGGTGGACGCATCGCTGAGCCTCGGTCCCGGCTGGGGCCACTTTTAGTATTTAACATCATAAACCATGGCCGGGCCGCCTGGCAATCGCTCCTAGGGCACTGGTCGGCATTACCCGGTTGAAACCCTCCGGGCGGCTCCTCTATACTGGCTGGGAACGGCGGTGCTCCGGCCAGGGCGGCCGGAGCCGAACCGGACGCGAAACCGAAACCAACTCCGACGGCGACTACCACGAGGACGCGAACACTCAAGCGACGCTAGCTCACGCTCCACCGGAACCTGGCGCGAAGTCATGAAGGCTGTTGCCACGCTCTTGCCCCAAGAGGTGAACCGCCCATGCCGCAGACGCAGCCACCCGAGGATCGCTACAAAGCCGAAGCCGACCTGGTCTCGGGCCGGGTCCGCCCCGTCAAACGCGTCTACTCCTTCCTCTTCGTTTTCCCCACCATGATGGCCTTTTGGGTGGTGTTCTCCGGGCGTTTCGACGCCTTCCACCTGAGCCTGGGCGTCATCTCCTGCGCCCTGGTGGCCTGGTTCTCGGGCGACCTTTTCTTCCCCCGCCCGCCCCATCCCCGCCAGACAGTTATCTTATGGCTGCGCTTCCCCCGCTATGTGCCCTGGCTCATGTACCAGATCGTACTGGCCAACCTGCACCTGTTGCGCCTCACCTTCCATCCCCGCCTGTATGACCTCATCGACCCCCACATCATCCGTTTCCGATCCACCATGACCAGCGAGCTGGCCCTGTTGTCCCTGGCCAACTCCATCACCCTGACCCCCGGCACCATAACCGTGCGCTGCTCGCCGGACGGCGATTTCGCTGTGCACGCCATCGACCGGGCCTCGGCCGAGGCCCTCCCCGGCGAAATGGAACGCCGGGTGGCCCACACCTTTGGGGAGGATTGATGGATAAAGTTTTTCTCTACGCCGGCCTCATCCTCTGCGCCCTGATGCTCATCTCCCTGTATCGGGGGGTGTTCGGGCCCACGGTGCTGGACCGCCTGATCGGGGTGAACGCCATCGGCTCCAAGACCACGGTGCTGCTGGTGCTGGTGGGCTTTTTGTTCCACCGGGTGGACATGTTCGTGGACATCGCCCTGGCCTACGCCCTGCTCAACTTCGTGGCGGTGCTGGCCGCCTCGCGCTACTTCCAGAAGCGGGGAGGCCTGGGATGAGCATCCTGGTGACGGTCATGTTGGCCCTGGGGCTGGTGTTCTTCGCCGGGGCGGCGGTGGGCATCCTGCGCTTCCCGGATTTTTATTCCCGCCTGCACCCGGCCGGCAAGATGGACACCTTGGGCAGCTTCCTCATGCTGGCCGCCCTGGCGGTGCAGGAGCTGAGGCACTTTGACCTGGACCACGTGCTGGTGGCCGTAAAAATCATGCTCATCGTGCTGTTCTATTTCATCGCCAGCCCCACGGCCACCCACGCCATCGTGGACGCGGGGCTGCGGGCCGGGCAGAGCGCCTGGACCAAGCCTCGGGGGGGGCGCTCATGATCTGGCAGATCGACCTGGCCGTCTTGATCCTGGTGGTGATCTGCGCCATCGGGGCCCTGGCGGTCAAGGACCTGGTGGGCGCGTCGATACTCTTCGGGGCCTACAGCTTTCTCATGTGCATTCTCTGGGCGGTGATGGGCGCGGTGGACGTGGCCTTTACCGAGGCCTCGGTGGGGGCGGGGGTGAGCACCGTTTTCTTCCTGGCCGCCGTGTTCCGCACCAGCCGAAGGAGCAAGGATTGAAGCTGATCTCCCTGGCGCTGGTGGTCCTGTTGGGCGGGCTGTTCATGGCGGCCACGGCCGACTTCCCGGATTGGGGCGATCCCGCCTCGCCGGCCAGCCTGCACGTCTCGCCGCGCTACATCGAGAAAAGCATGGAAGAGACCTCGGTGCCCAACATCGTCACCTCGGTGCTGGCCGACTACCGCGGCTACGACACCATGTTCGAGACCGCGGTGGTGTTCACCGCCGGGGTGGCCTGCTTCCTGCTGCTCCGGCGGCGCGATCCCCGGCCCGGGCCCAAGCGCATCTACCGCCACCAGGCCACCGGGGTCATCGTGGAGATGCGCGAAGAGCCGGCCAAGGAGCCCTCCGGCGGGGTGTTCGTGCGCATAGACGACGACTGGGTGCCCCACGATTTGATCATCATGAACGTGTGCCGTCTGCTCATCCCCTTTATCCAGCTATTCGGGCTCTACGTCATCGCCCACGGTCACCACAGCCCGGGCGGCGGCTTCCAGGGCGGGGTGATCCTGGGGGCCAGCATCATCCTGCTGGCCCTGTCCTGGGATCTGCGCACGGCCATGGCCCGTTTGGGCGAGACCGCCACCGGCCTGATGAGCGCGGTGGGGGTGTTCATCTACGCCGGGGTGGGCGCGCTGTGCCTGGCCCTGGGCTCCAACTTCCTGGACTACAGGGCCCTGGGGCCGCTGATGTTCGTGGACCCGGTGCACGCCCGCAGCCTGGGCATCTTCTTCGTGGAGCTGGGGGTGGGCCTGGCGGTGATGGCCACCATGGTCTTGATCTACAAGAACCTGGCCTCCGAGGGCCTCATGGATCAGGGGTTGTAGCCCGTGGATATGGCGCAATACATTCCGCTCCTGCTGACCAAGTACAACTACTGGGTCTACATAACTCTGATGATGATCGGCCTGTGGGCCATGATCGCCAAGAACAACCTGGTCAAGAAGATCATCGGCATGAGCATCTTCCAGACCGCCATCATCCTGTTCTACGTGTCCATGGGGGCCAAGTACGGGGCCACCATTCCCATCATCGAGCACGGCCACGGGGCCGAGGCGGCGGTCCAGGCGGCGGACTACATCAACCCGCTGCCCCATGTGCTCATGCTGACCGCCATTGTGGTTTCGGTGGCCACCCTGGGGGTGGCCCTGGCCTTGTCCATCCGCATTCATCGCAGACATCGCACCCTGGAGGAGGACGGCATACTCGACCAGCTTAGGGAGCCATGAGCGAGCATTTCCCAGCCCTGTTGGTGACCGCGCCCCTGCTGTCCGCCCTGTTGGTCAGCATCGCGAGCTGGCTGCGGCCCAAGCTGTGTTTGCCCCTCGCGCTCCTGGGCCTGGGCGTGGCCACCCTGGCCGCCACCGGCCTCTTGGCGCGGGTGCTCCTGGAAGGCCCCATCGGCTACCGCCTGGGCGGCTGGGACCCGCCCTGGGGCATCTACTATTACCTGGACACCCTCAACGCGGTGGTGGCCGCGGCGGTGGCCTGGGTGGCCCTGGTGAACCTGGCGGCCGCCCACCGGGCCATCCAGGCCGACTACGCCGACAAGCAGGGGCCTTTTTACACCCTGTACGTGCTGGCGGTCACCGGCCTGCTGGGCATGGTGGCCACGGGCGACGCCTTCAACCTCTACGTGCTCTTGGAGATCAGCTCGCTCACCGGCTACGCCCTCATCGGCCTGGGGCCGGGGCGCGCGCCGCTGTCCAGCCTGAACTACCTCTTCCTGGGCACCATCGGGGCCAGCTTCTATCTGCTGGGCGTGGGCTACCTCTACATCGTCACCGGCAGCCTGAACATGGGCGACCTGGCCCACCTGCTCAAGCCGCTCTACGGCTCCCTGGCGGTTACCACCGCCTTTTCCCTGATCGTGGTGGGGCTGTGGGTGAAGATGGCCTTTTTCCCGGTGCACGCCTGGCTGCCCAACGCCTACTCTCAGGCGCCGGGCCCCGCGGCCAGTCTCCTGGCCCCGCTGATGACCAAGGTCATGGTCTACGTGATGATCCGCATGATGCTCAGCGTGTTCACCGTGGATTTCGTGGGCACCCAGCTTCTTTTGCAGCACGCCGTGGTCTGGCTGGCGGTGATCGCCATCGTGGCGGGCGCCCTGTTCGCCCTGGCCCAACGAGACCTCAAGCGCATGCTGGCCTACATCGTGGTCTCCGAGGTGGGCTACATGGTGGGCGGGGCCTGGCTGGGCAACCGCATCGGCATGACCGGCGCAGTGCTGCACCTGATCAACGACGTGGTGATGACCTTCTGCGTGTTCCTGGCCGCGGGCTGCATCTTCCACAAAATCAGGGGCACCGCCTTCGAGGATTTGCAAGGCCTGTTCAAGAAGATGCCCTGGACCATGGCCGCCCTGGCCGCCGGGGCCCTGGCCATCATCGGGGTGCCGCCCACCTGCGGCTTTTTCAGCAAGTGGTACCTGATCCGGGGGGCCCTGGAGGCCGGGCACTGGGGATTCGTCTGCGCCCTGTTGTTCAGCAGCCTGGTGGCGGTGGTGCTCTTCTTCCGGCTGTTCGAGATCGCCCTGTTCGAGCCCCTGGCCGAGGGGCACGGCCACGGCGAGCACGGCAGCCACGCCCCGGCGGTGGCCGTCGCCGAGGCGCCCCTGTCCATGCTGCTGCCGCTCATGGCCGCCGCCTTGGGGCTGGTAGCCCTGGGCCTGGCCACCGGCCCGGTGGTCAAGTACATCATCGCTCCGGTGATGCCCACGGGGCTGTGGTAGAGCCATGCCCACGGTGCACTCCATAGTCCCCCTCCTGGCGGTGCTGGTCTCCCTGGCCGCGCTGCCGGGCATCATCCTGGCCCGCCGCCGCCCCAACCTGCGCGAGACGGTCACCTTCGCGGCCGCCGGGCTCAAGCTGATCCTGGTGGCCTCGCTGCTGCCCACCCTGCTGGCGGGCCGCGAGGTGGTGCTGGATTTGGTGCAGGTGTTGCCCGGCGCGCCCCTGGCCCTGCGGGTGGACGCCTTCGGCCTGCTGTTTGCCCTGGTCTCCTCCAGCCTGTGGATCGTGACCAGCGCCTATTCCATAGGCTATATGCGCGGCCTGGACGAGCACTCCCAGACCCGCTACTACTGCTTCTTCGCGGTGGCCCTTTCGGCCACCATCGGGGTGGCCTTCAGCGCCAACCTGTTCACCCTGTACCTCTTCTACGAAATGCTCTCCCTGGCCACCTATCCCCTGGTCACCCATCACCAGGACGCCGAGGCCCGCACCTCGGGGCGCAAGTACCTCTTCTACATCATGGGGGCCAGCATCGCCCTGGCCCTGCCGGCCATGATCATCGCCTATCAGCAGGCCGGCACCCTGGCCTTCGGCCCGGCCGGTTTCCTGGCGGGCAAGGTGAGCCCGCTCATGGCCGGGGTGCTCTTGTTCATGTTCGTCTTCGGATTCGCCAAGGCGGGCATCATGCCCCTGCACTCCTGGCTGCCCGCGGCCATGGTGGCCCCCACCCCGGTCAGCGCCCTGCTGCACGCGGTGGCCGTGGTCAAGGTAGGCGTGTTCTGCATCCTCAGGGTGATCACCGGCGTCTTCGGGGTGGGCTTGCTCAAAAGCCTGGACCTGGGCATGGCCGTGGCCTGGGTGGCCGCCTTCACCATCATCACCGCCTCGCTCATCGCGCTGAGCCAGGACGGGCTCAAGCGGCGGCTGGCCTTTTCCACCATCGGCCAGCTCTCCTACATCGTGCTGGGCCTGGCCCTGCTTTCGCCCAAGGGCATGATCGGCGGCAGCCTGCACATCGCCATGCACGCCTTTGGCAAGATCACCCTGTTCATGTGCGCCGGGGCCATCTTCGTGGCCACGGGCAAGAAGAACGTCAGTCAGATGAGCGGCCTGGGCAAGCGCATGCCCTGGACCATGGCCGCCTTCCTGGTGGGCAGCCTCAGCGTGATCGGCCTGCCCCCGGCGGGCGGCTTCATCAGCAAGTGGTACCTGGTGCTGGGCTGCTTGCAGGCCGGCTCCATCGGCCTGCTGGTGGTGCTCTTGGTCAGCTCGCTTTTAAACGCGGCCTACTTTTTGCCCATTGTTTATCGGGCCTATTTCAAGCCACCGGCCGAGGAGGCCTGGCTGGAGGGCCGCGACGAGGGCCCGGCCGCGGCCTGGGTGCCGCCGCTGATCACCGCGGCCTGCTGTTTGATCCTGTTCTTTTATCCCCAGCCCTTCCTGCGCCTGGCCTCGATGGCCGTGGCCGGGCTGGTGGGAGGCTCGTGATGGACAAGGGCGAGCTGCAAGAGCTCAAGCACGAGGCCAAGCCGGGGTACCGGCCGGTGCTGTGGGCCCTGGTGGGCGTGGCCGTGGCCTGGCTGGTGGTGGTGTTCAGCGGGGTCCTCGCTTCGGGAGGGGCGTGATGCGCGAGCTCAAGATCTTCGACAACCCGGCCAACATCAAGCGGCTGCTTATCGTTCTGTTTGTCTTTTTGGCGGGGCTGCTGGGGGCCGACTTCCTGATCCATAAGCACGCCCATTTCCCCTGGGAGGCCGCGCCAGAGTTCTACGCGGCCTACGGCTTCCTGTGCTATCTGCTGCTCATCGTGCTGGCCAAGACCCTGCGCATCTTCATCAAGCGGCCCGAGGACTACTATGATAAGTAGCCTGCCGCCATCTCTGCTCTTCCTGGGGGGCGCGGCCCTGGTGCCGCTCATGCCCCGTGGCATCAAGCAGGCCTTCATGCTGGCCCTGCCTTTGGCGGCGCTCTACATCATCTGGCAGACGCCCTTGGGCGCGTCCTGGTCCTTCAGCTTTTTGGACATGCAGATCGTCTTGCTGAAGCTGGACCGCCTGAGCCGGGTGTTCGCCTACATCTTCCTGATCATCTCGGTGATCGGCTTCCTGTTCGCGCTCAAGGTCGAGGACGACCTGCAACACAGCGCGGCCCTGTGCTACGCCGGCGGCGCGCTGGGGGTCACCCTGGCGGGCGACTGGTTCAGCCTCTACGTGTTCTGGGAGGTGATGGCCGTGGCCTCCACCTTCCTCATCCTGGCCACCCGCACCAAGTCCGCCCGGGCGGCGGCCTTCCGCTACATCCTGGTGCATCTCTTCGGCGGGCTGCTGCTCTTGGCGGGCATCGTGCTGGCCCTGGGCCAAGGCCAGAGCATCGCCATCGGCGCGCTACGCCTGGAGGGCGCGGCCGCCTGGCTCATCTTCCTGGGCATCGCCCTGAACGCGGCCATCCCGCCCCTGCACCCCTGGCTGAAGGACGCCTACCCCGAGGCCACCCCCACGGGCGCGGTGTTCCTGAGCGCCTTTACCACCAAGAGCGCGGTGTACATCATGTGCCGCGTCTTTGCCGGGGCCGAGGTCCTGATCTGGGTGGGGGCGATCATGACCATCTTCCCCATCTTCTACGCGGTGCTGGAGAACGACATCCGCCGGGTGCTCTCCTACAGCCTGATGAACCAGGTGGGCTACATGATGTGCGGCATCGGCATCGGCACCACCCTGGCCATCAACGGCACGGTGAGCCACGCCTTCTGCCACATCCTCTACAAGGCCCTGCTGTTCATGGCCGCGGGCAGCGTGCTCACCATGACCGGGCGCATCCGCTGCACCGACCTGGGCGGGCTCTACAAGACCATGCCGCTGACCGCCATTTTTTGCATGGTCGGCTCGGCCTCCATCTCCGCCTTCCCGCTGTTCAGCGGCTTTGTCTCCAAGTCCATGATCGTCAGCGCAGCCGGGCTGCAACACCTCACCGTGGTCTGGTTCATGCTCCAGTTCGCCTCGGTGGGGGTTATCGACCACGCGGGCATCAAGGTGCCCTACTTCACCTTCTTCGGCCACGACTCCGGGGTGCGCGCCTCCGACCCGCCCTGGAACATGACCTGGGCCATGGGCATCGCCGCCTTCTTCTGCCTGGCCATCGGCATATTCCCCCAGCCGCTCTACAGCATCCTGCCCTTCCCGGTGGACTACGCCCCCTACACCGGGGCCCACGTGGTGGGTCAGCTCCAGCTGCTCCTGTTTGGCGCCCTGGCCTTCGTGCTGCTCATCTACTCCGGCTACTACCCGGCCGAGATCCGGGCCATCAACCTGGACTTCGACTGGTTCTACCGCAAGGGCGGCCGCGCCTTCGCGCGGCTCATGGATTGGGGGCTAAACGGCATCAACGCGGCCAGCGACCGCTGGCTGGTGACCGACTTCACCGGCGCGGTCAACCGGGTGGCCCGGCGGGCCCCAACCCTGGTGGCCAAGGGGGTGATGATCCCCCTGTGGCGTCTGGTGGGGGTGCGGGGCTGGCCCCTGGAGCAGAAGAAGCGCGCCCTGGAGCGGGGCATGGCCATCGGCGCCCTGCCCGTGGGGGTGGGGGCGGCGGCCGCCGCGCTGATGACCCTGATCGTGTTCGT
Organism: Desulfarculaceae bacterium; assembly: GCA_020444545.1. Classification (NCBI taxonomy): domain Bacteria; kingdom Pseudomonadati; phylum Thermodesulfobacteriota; class Desulfarculia; order Desulfarculales; family Desulfarculaceae; species Desulfarculaceae bacterium. Next base: position 176,325 of record JAHLKT010000005.1, read on the forward strand.
CCTGTCCTAGGCCGCGCGGCCGAAGGCAACGGGCCTCATATAAGGTAAGGGGAGGGAAAAGCCATGGCTTCGCTGAGTGAACTGAAACAAATCTATCTGGTGCAAAACCTGGACGAGAAGATGCTCTCGGCCTTGGCCCCCCTGGCCGAGAAAAAGCAGTTCGAGGAAAAGGACGTGATCTTCGAGGAGGGCGTGGAGGCCGAGTGGTTCTACATGCTCCTGAGCGGCAAGGTGCTATTGAAAGTCGATGTGAATCCGGCGGTGACCATCTCCCTGGGAGCCATCAAGCCGGGCTACTCCTTTGGCTGGTCCTCGCTGATGCAGAACATGCAATACACCTCCCAGGCCGCCTGCGCCGAGCCTTGCGAGATGCTGGTGATCAACGGGAGCAAGTTCCGGGAGGTCCTGGACCAGGACCACACCATGGGCTACCAGGTCATGGACGGCATCGTGCGCATCATGGAGAACCGGCTCAAGCGGCGCACCGAGCAGTTCATCAAGACCCTGCGCAAGCAGATGGAGATCTGGGACCTGTTCTAGCCCGAGGACCATTCCCAGGGTTGGCGCCCGGCGGTGGTGCCGCGCAGGAGTACGCGGTGTCGCCGCCTTTGCTTTGGGGGAGCGCTTGCCCTAGAAGTAGGCCACCAGGCCGGTCACGCCGATGATGATCAGATAGATGGCCACGATGAAGTTCAAGAGCTTGGGAAAGATGAGGATGAGGATGCCCGCGGCCAGGGAAACGATGGGCGCCAGGGGTACGGTGGTCATGAGCCTTGCTCCGTTGCATGATTGAGGGAAAAACGATTCTTTGTTGATTATTGTGCGCGAGTGTTCAGCGCGAAACAACGCAACCCGCTTGACGCGCGGGCCCCGGGGCAGTAAGCCTGAACCAGTGACGCCAACCAAGCGAGGGCAGGGATCATGGATGAACGCAAGGGCCTGGTGATGGTCAACACCGGCCGGGGCAAGGGCAAGAGCACCGCCGCCTTCGGCCTGGCGGTGCGCGCGGCGGGCCACGGCTGGCGCACTCTGATCATCCAGTTCATCAAAAGCGGCGAGGGCTACGGCGAGGTCAAGGGCCTGGGCTATCTGCCCGGAGTGGAGCTTCGGGCCACCGGCCTGGGGCTCATCGGCGACGACGACGACCTGACCCCCCACCGCGAGGCCGCCCGCCGGGGCTGGGACATGGCCGTGGCCGAGGTGACCGGCGGCGCCTGGGACCTGGTGATCCTGGACGAGATCAACGTGGCCATGAAGCGCGGCTTTGTTTCGCCCCAGGAAGTCATCGAGCTGATCAAGGCCAAGCCGCCCCGCTTGCATCTGTTGCTCACCGGCCGCTCCTGCCCGCCCGAGGTGCAGGAGATGGTCGACATGGTCACGGTGATGGAGCCCAAACGCCACCACGCCAAAGCGGGGGTGGAGGCCCAGGAAGGCGTCGAGTTTTAGATGCCGGTGCAATCCGCCGTGGGCTACTGCGCCTGCGGGGCCGAGATATGGATCGAATACCTGCACGGCGCTGACGGCTGGTTCTGCCGCTTCAGCGATCCCGAGGGCCGCGAGCTGAGCGCCTGCCCCGCCTGCGGGCGCCCCTTGGACGAGGACGAGCTCTCTTCCCGCTAGCCCATCTCGCTTTAGTGCTTACCTTATAATTTAGGAATGAACCCCAAGCCGGAGGCACGGCCCATGCGCCTGAGTCGTTTGGTCCTGTTGGCGGCGGCCGTGGTGCTCTTGGCCGTCCCCTTAGCGGAAGGAAAAGAGATGAGCCCCAGTAGCGACAAGACCGCCGTGGCCACCTTTGCGGGGGGCTGCTTCTGGTGCATGGAGCCGCCTTACGACAAGCTGGACGGGGTGATCTCCACCACCTCGGGCTACACCGGCGGGAGCCTGGACGACCCTACCTACGAGGAGGTCTCGGCCGGGGGCACGGGCCACGCCGAGGCGATCCAGATCGTCTACGACCCGGCCAAGATCAGCTACGCCAAGCTGCTGGAGGTGTTCTGGCACAACATCGACCCCACGGTGAAGGACCGCCAGTTCTGCGACGTGGGCAACCAGTACCGCACCGCGATCTTCTATCACGACCAGGAGCAGAAGCGCCTGGCCGAGGAGTCCAAGGCCAAGCTGGAGGCCGAAGGCAAGCTGGGCAAGATATACACCGAGATCGTGCCGGCCGGGCCCTTCTACCCGGCCGAGGACTACCACCAGGACTACTACCAGAAGAATCCCATTCGCTATAAATACTATCGCTGGAGTTGCGGCCGCGATCAGCGGCTGGAAGAGCTCTGGGGGCCCAAGGCCAAGTAGGGCCTAGGCCTGCTTGGGCCCCAGCACCTCGAAGACCTCCACCGGCTGGGCCACGTTCTTAAGGGTCTGCGGCCCGATGCTCTTGAGCTCGAAGCGTCCCTTGACCCGCTTGGCGGTTTCGGGGCCCAGGTAGATGTCGCCCTGGGTGGCCAGGGAGCCTATGCGCGCGGCAGTGTTGGTCACCGGTCCGGAGGCGGTGAAGGTCCAGCGGGTGCCGGCGATCCCCTCGAAGCGCGAGGAGCCCACCTGGGCGGTGCCCGAGTTCACCCCGATGTTGATGGTCACCGGCTGGAAGCGGCCTTCCAGCTCCCGGTTTACGGCGGCAACCTTCTGGCGCACCGCCAGGGCGCAGGTCACCGCGTTGGCCGCGTGGGCCATGGGGTCGTCTTCCTGGAAGATGATCATCAGGCCGTCGCCGGCGGTCTCGTTGATGTCGCCGTGGTTTTGGTAGATGTCGTCCAGGAAGCTGGAGAAGTAGCGCTCGATGAGGAAGTTCATGTCCTCGCCGTTCACCTGCTCGCTCATCTTGGTGTAGCCGGCCACGTCCAGGAACAAGACCGACACGTCCTGCTCGCGCTTTTCCAGGTCCGGGGCCTCGGGGGCCTCCTCGATGCGCGCCTTGACCGAGGCGGGCACGAACTTGCCTAGGGTCTGCTCGATGTTCTCCAACAGCTCGATGCGGTGCAGGCTGTCTTCCAGCTCCTCTTTCTTGCGCTTTAGCTCCTCCACGTGAGCGTAGAGGTCGCTGGCCATGGTGTTGAAGGTGTTGGCCAGATCGCCCACCTCGTCGCCCGGGCGGATGCCCTCCACCCGGCATTGCAAATCGCCCCCGGCCAGACGCTTGGCCCCGTGGGTCAATAGCTTCACCGGCTTGGTGAGCCCCACCACCATCAACAGGATCACCAGGCCCAGGATGATCAGGCCCACCACCGCGAAGTAGGCCTGATGGGTGGTCAGGTCGGTTACCGGGGCCAGCACCGCCTCCGAGGGCGCCACCACCCCGAAGCTCCAGCCCACGCCCTTGACCGGGGCGTAGGCCAGCCAGGCCTTCTGGCCGTTGAGTGGGTCGATGATCTCCTGCAGGCCCGCCCCGCCGCGCACCATGTGGCGGCCCAGCTTGCGCAGCTCAGGCCGCCCCAGCTCCTCGGCCACCGAGAAGATGCTGGCCCGCATGACCAGCTCCGGGTCGGGCGCGGCCAGGAAAGTGCCCTGCCGGGTGAGCAAAAAGCCGTAGCCCCCCTCGTGCAGGCTCAGGGAGCGCACCAGCTTGCCCAAGTCGCCCAGGTTCACGTCCGAGGTGACCACCCCCAGCACCTTGCCCTTGTAGACCATGGGGGCGGAGTAGGTGGTCATGAGCACGTTGCCCGCGCCCTCGTCGAAGTAGGGCTCGCTCCACACCGGGCGGCCCAGCTGGGCGGGGATCAGGTACCAGTTCTGGCTCAAATAGTCGTAGCGCGGGTTGTTCAGGTCCATGACCTTGAGCCCCTGGGGGGAGCGGAAGGCGTAGACCGCGGCGTAGCGCTGGGTGGGCGACAGGGTGTAGGGGGCCAGGGCCAGGGCCATGCCGTAGATGGTGGGGTTGGCGATCAGGTTTTGCTTGAGCAGGGAGGTGGCAAAGGCCTCGTCCTTTACCCCCACCAGCTCCAACGATGTGGCCAGGTCGCGGGCCGGCCCGGCCACCGCGTCCAGGCGGCGAGCCAGCTGGTTGGCCTGGGCTTCGGCCAAGGAGACCAGATAGGACTGGCTGGCGTCCAAGAGGGCCTTGGAGGCCTCCATATGGCTGACCACGGCCATGGCCGCTGAAACCAGGGCCACCCCGCTGAGCACGAAGATGACAAAGCGGGCCCGGAGGCGCAGCCAACGCGGTTTGAGGTCTTCGCGGTTCATTTCTTTTGCCATGCCCGCACCACGAAGCCCTCGGCCTCCACCGGGCTGGGGATGAAGCCCTGCTCCAGGAGCACCAGGTTGACCTGCTTCAAACCCTCCGGGGAGAGCTCGCCCAGCTTGTCCAGGCCCACCCGGTGGGTGTAAAGCTTTTTCATGACCGCCAGCATCCAGCGCTGGTGAGGCCGGTTGCTGGCCAAATTGGCCTCGTTCACCCGCTTCATAACCGAGTTCAGGGCCGCGTCCTCCTGGGCAAAGGCCCGCCGCCAACCCTCCAGGCTGGCGGCCACGAAGCGCCGGCACACTTCGCGGCGCTCCTCCCAAGTTTCTTCCAAGGTGTAGAGTCCGTCTTCCGGGAAGTTGAGCCCCAGGTCGTCAAAAGCGAAGTATTTTAGCTGGTCCAGGTCCACCCCGGCCTGATACAGGGCGTGGTACTCGTTGTAGAGCATGGCCATGGCCGCATCCACCGCGCGCGAGAGGAAAGGCGCCACGGAGGTGCGCTGGGCTATTTCCCTGACGATGATCTTGTTGCGCTTGAACAGGGCCCGGGTGGGCACGCTGAACTGGTTGCGCCACAGGCCTACCCGGCGGTTGTTCAGGTCCTTGATGCTGTCGATGCCGCTGTCGCGGAAGGTGACCAACAACAGAGCCGAGCGCTGGATGAGCTGAGCCAGGTTGACCAGGGGCACTTCCTTGGAGCGCAACACCACCGCCTCGGAGAGCCAGCCGGTGGCGAAGTCGCAGCCTAGGGAGGCCAGGTTGTGCAGGGGGTTTACGTCCGGTCCGCCGGGGCGGATATCCACCTCCAGGCCGGCCTGGCGGTAGAGCCCCGTGTCCTGGGCCACGTAGAAGCCGGCGAACTGGGCCTGGTGCACCCACTGGAGCTGGAGCGATACCTTGTCCAGGGCACGGGCGGGCCAGGAGGCGCACAAAACCAGCGCCAGCGCCAGGCAAGCGGCCAGATATCCCCTAGTGATATGAGCAATCTTCACCGGCTCGCGCCTCCTCGTGAGCACCATCCTAATCCCGCGCGGCCATATGGGCAAGGGCAGGGAGCGGCCAAGGGCGGCATAAAATATAAAGTGAAAGGTGCCACTTTACACTTGACAGTATGTCGGGGCACGGTTAGCCTGGGAGCATGAGCAAGCAAAGCCAACCCAAAAAAGCCGCTCCCCGGGCCAAGAAGAAATCGCCGGGCCTGCGCATGAATCAGCTGGTGGCCGCCACCGGCCTGCCCAAATCGACCCTGCTCTACTACGTGGAGCAGGGCTTGTTACCCAAGCCGGTTAAGACCAGCCCCAACATGGCCTACTACGATCCGTCCTGCGTGGAGCGGGCCGGGATGATCAAAAGCCTGCAAAGCCGGCACCGCCTGCCTTTGGGCAAGATCAAGGTTCTGCTGGAAATGGCCGAGCAGGGGCAGGATCTGACCCCCATGCTGACCCTGACCCAGGAGATCTTCGGGCCCGCCCAGGAGGAGACCATGGACACCGAGCAGTTTTTGGCCGCCGCGGGCATGGAGCCCGAACACCTAAAGCAGCTCCTGGCCTCGGAGCTCCTGCTGCCCCTGGAGCCGGGGCGCTACGACCAGCAAGACCTGGCCATGGCCAAGGTGTTCGTGCGCGGCCGGAGCATGGGCATGCAGCCCGGGGACGCGGAGTATTACGTGCGCTTGGGCAAGCAGATCGTGGAGCACGAAATGCGCCTGCGCAACCGCCTGACCAACGGCCTGCCCCCGGCCCAGGATGCCCAGGCCACCCTGGGCATGGTGCAGTCGGCCCGGGCCACCCGCGCCTATGTCATCGACCGCCTGTTCCAGCACCGCATCGCCTCCTTCGGCGGCCTAAAGGACCACCTAGAACCGGACGAGGGTGGAAATGGTGAAGCTACTTAGGATACTGCCCATCCTCTGCTCCACGGCCTTCATCGCCGTGGGCGAGGTGGCGGCCTTCCCGCCGGGGCTCATGGCGGCGCTCGGCCTGGGGTTGGCCGCTTGCTTGCTGCCCCTGCTACTTTTCATGGCCCGGCGCGGCAAGGCATCCATGATCGAGTGGGGCATGACCGGCTTCCTAACCCTGGGGGGGCTGTGCTTCTTGCTCTGGCCGGGCGGGGCGGGACGTGCGGTGGCCGCCGCGCCGGTGGCGGTGCTCTACGCGGTGCTGTTCCTGGCGGTGGTGCTGCCGCCGCTGTTGGGCGGGCCGCTTTTTACCGAGTTCTTCGCCAAGAAGAGCACCCCCGAGGCGGTGTGGGCCACCGACATCTTCCAGCGCATCAATCGCGACATGAGCCTGGTGTGGGCGGCGCTCTTCGCGGCCTGCTCCCTCTCGGCCCTCATGCCCCTGGCCTTTTCGCCGCCCCGGGGGCCGGTGCCCCCTATCGTGTTCTTCGCCTTCATCCCCCTGGCCCTGCTTCTGGGGGTGGGCCTGCCTTTCACCAAAAAATACCCCGGCCATTACCAGCGCAAGCTGGGCCTGGAGCCCGTGAGCGCGAGCGCGCCCGACGCGCCCCCCATGGCCGAACCCCCATCGCCGGCCCTTATGGCGGCAAGCCCCAAGGAGGCAAGCATGTCCCAAAACGGCAAGATCGTGGCCATAAACGGGTCGCCGCACGGCGGCATCGGCAATACCAGCCTGATGATCGAGATGTTCCGGCCCCACCTGCAAAAGGAGGGCTTCGAGCTGGAGGTCATCACCCTGCACGACAAGAACATCGAATACTGCACCGGCTGCGCGGTGTGCATCGAAAAGGGCAAGTGCTGGATACCCGACGACCACCGAGGCATCGTCAAGAAGCTTCTGGAGGCAGACGGCATCATCCTGGGCTGCCCGGTGTACTTCTTCCAGGTCACCGGTCAGATGAAGACCTTTTTAGACCGCAGCCTGGCCTGGGGGCACAAGCCCCGGGACACCTACAAGCCGGGCATAGGCTTAAGCGTGGCCGCCGCCTTCGGCGAGGTGGAGGTGGGCAACTACCTCTCGCGCCTGCTGCACGTGTACGGAGCCTATCCGGTGGGCACCTTCACGGCCATGGCCACCGGCCCGGGCGGCTTTCTTGGCCGGGAGGCGGTGGAGGACCGCGCGGCCGATTTGGCCCGCGATCTGGTCACGGCCGTCCGCGACAAGAAGCGCTATCCAGTCACCTCGGACGACCTGTTCTTCTATCTGCACATCGGGTGGCTGATCCAGCGCAACAAGGACACCATGATGAAGGACGACTACAAACACTGGGAGGATAAGGGCTTCTACCAGGGCTTCGAGCAATACGCGGGGCAGGAGTTCGCCGAGTCCCGCTTCCAGCCTGACACCCGCGACGCCTGGATCAAGCAGATGATCGCCCAGTACAAGCAAACCCGCAAGACCGCCGCGCCCCCTTCCCGCGAGGCCAGGCAGGCCACCCCGGCCAGCCCGCCTCCCGAGGCCATGCCCCAGAGCTGCCATGAGCTGATCCAGGGTATGCCCACCGCCTTCCACCCGGAAAAGGCCGAGGGGGTGGATGCGGTGATCCAGTTCAAGGTGAGCGGCGGCGAGAACTTCGACGCCTACCTGAGCATCGCGGACGGCAAGTGCGCCTATCATGAGGGCAAGGCCGATGACCCGGCCCTGATCATCGAGACCCCGGCCGAGGTGTGGTTGGACATCGCCTTCGGCCGCCAGGACGGCCAGGCCGCCTTCATGCAGGGGCTCTACAAGGTGCAAGGCGACATCGGCCTGCTCATGCGCCTGGGCGGCATGTTCGCCACCGTGTGACGCAAGGAGAGGGTGGATGAAAACCTTAGCGAGTATATGCCTGGTCGCCCTGTGCCTGCTCTGGGCACTGCCCGGAGCGGCCCTGGAGGTGGGCCAGAACGCCCCGGCCTTCAGCGTGCAGTCCGGCGAGGAAAAGACCCTGGACTCGGCCTCGCTCCAGGGCAAGGCGGTGGTGCTCTTCTATGAGGCCCGCGACGCGGTGGAAAAGAGCCGCGAGCTCAAGGACGCGCTCAATGTTTTCTACAAGGCCCAGCCGCCGGAGTTGCAGGGCAGGGTGGTGCGCCTGGCGGTGGTGGACTGCTCCGGGGCTTCCTGGCCTTTCAAGGGCCTGTGGCGCGACGGACTGATTGACGCCAGTAAAAAGGAAGGCATCACCGTGTACGGCGACTGGGACGGCAAGATGCGCGCGGCCTACGGCCTGCCCGAGGACGGTTCCAGCTTCCTGGTCATCGGCCCCAACGGCGAGGTGCTCTACCTGGCGCGGGACGCCACCAAGCTGGAGGGCAAGGACTTTCTAAAGATTCAGGACGTGATCAGCCAGGCCACCATGGCGGCCCGCTGAGCGCCCACATCCGCCGAGCCCCCATGGCCACGTTTTATCCGGGCGGGACTCTCCGTGGATAGCGTGGCCATGGGCTCCTAATGCCTATTGTCAGGCCAAGCGCTTTGGCTTAATCTTGGGGGGCTGGGCCGGAGCCCGGCGTCCGGATGGTGCGTAGGGTAGTATGGCGCGCTTCCGGGCGGAAACCACGCGAGACACAATTTATTTAAAAGCGCCGGCGGCTCCCGGGCGGGGGCCCGCTGCGGTGTTTTTTATCCCAATGAGCCCGGGAGAGGCCCCATGAACGACAAGGACCTGGAGCGAGAGTCCATCAACACCATCCGCCTGCTGGCCGCCGACATGGTGGAGGGGGCCAACAGCGGCCACCCCGGCATGCCTCTGGGCGCCGCTCCCATGGCCTACGTGCTGTGGGCGCGCTTCATGCACTTCAACCCCTCTGACCCCCAGTGGTCCAACCGCGACCGCTTTGTGCTCAGCGCGGGCCACGGCTCGGCCTTGCTCTACGCCATGCTGCACCTCACGGGCTACGACCTGTCCATGCACGACCTGAAGCAGTTCCGCCAGTGGGGTTCCAAGACGCCGGGGCACCCGGAGCACGGCGTGGCCCCGGGCGTGGAGGCCACCACCGGCCCCCTGGGCCAGGGTTTCGCCATGGGCGTGGGCATGGCCCTGGCCGAGCGCTTTTTGGCCCAGGAGTTCAATCGCGACGGCTTCCCGGTGGTGGATCATTACACCTACGCCATCGTGAGCGACGGCGACCTCATGGAAGGCGTGGCCAGCGAGGCCGCCTCCCTGGCCGCCACCTTGGGCCTAGGCAAGATCATCTACCTCTACGACGACAACCACATCTCCATCGAGGGCGGCACCGAGCTGGCCTTCACCGAGGACGCCATGGCCCGCTTCGAGGCCTATGGCTGGCACACCCAAAAGGTGGCCGACGGCAACGACGTGGAGGCCATGGCCGCGGCGGTGGAAGCGGCCAAGGCCGAGACGGCTCGCCCCTCGATCATCGCGGTGCGCACCGAGATCGGCTACGGCAGCCCCAAGGTGAACACCTCGGGGGTGCACGGCGAGCCCCTGGGCCTGGAGGCCTTGGAGGCCACCCGCAAGAACCTGAATTGCTCCCTGGACGCCTTCTGCCTGCCCGACGATGCGGTGAAGCACCTGCGCTCCTGCCAGCAGCGCGGGGTGAAGGCCCAGAGCGCCTGGCAGGATATGTTCTCCCGCTACTCCGACCAGCACCCCGAGCTGGCCCGCCGCTTCCAGGACCAGCTGGCCGGCCGCCTGCCCAAGGGCTGGGACAGCGAAGTGCCGGTGTTCGAGGCGGGCGAGAAGATCGCCACCCGCGCGGCCAGCGGCAAGGTGCTCAACGCCCTGGCCGCCAAGGTGCCTAATCTGGTGGGCGGCTCGGCCGACCTGGCCCCCTCCAACAAGACCTTCATCAACGGCAGCCCGGACATGCGCCCCAACCAGGAGCCCGGCGGCCGCAACATCCACTTCGGGGTGCGCGAGCTGGGCATGGGCGCCATCGTCAACGGCATGGCCCTGCACGGCGGGGTGATCCCCTACGGCGGCACCTTCTTCGTATTCAGCGACTACATGCGCCCGGCTCTGCGCCTGTCGGCCATCATGGGCTGCCACAGCATCTGGATCTTCACCCACGACAGCATCGGGGTGGGCGAGGACGGCCCCACCCACCAGCCGGTGGAGCACCTGATGTCCCTGCGCACCATGCCCGGCTTCACCCTGCTGCGCCCGGCCGAGGGCAACGAGACCGCCGCGGCCTGGAAGGTGGCCATGGAGCACAAGAACGGCCCGGTGGCCCTGGTGCTCACCCGCCAGAAGCTGCCCTGCCTGGACGCAGACAGGCACGCCATCGCCAAGGGCGTGGCCAAGGGAGCCTATGTGCTCTCCGACTGCGAGGGCACCCCGGACCTGCTGATGATGGCCACCGGCTCGGAGGTGACTCTGGCCCTGGCCGCCCAGGAGGAGCTGGCCAAGAAGAAGGTGGCGGCCCGGGTGGTGTCCATGCCTTCCTGGGAGCTTTTCGCGGCCCAGGATCAGGACTACCGCGACAAGGTGCTGCCGCCCAAGATTAGGGCCCGCCTGGCCATCGAGGCCGGCGCGGTGCTGGGCTGGGAGCGCTACGTGGGCCTGGACGGCGCGGTGGTGGGCCTGGAGCGCTTCGGCGAGAGCGCCCCCGGCCCGGTGGTCATGGACAAACTGGGCTTCAACGTTGAGCACGTGGTCAAGACCGCCCTCAAGCTGGTCAAGGACTAGCCCCTCCCCCAAGCACAAGCAAGGCCCGGACGGAGAGCAACCGTCCGGGCCTTTTTGCCTCCGCCCGACCCAAGGCCCGCCTAATCCTTTACAATGAGAGGGGACCATCACTCGGCGCGGCACGCTCAGGCAAGCCGCGAGGGGAGGCGACATGGCCGAGGAAAAAGCGCGACGCGAGACCAGGCCCCCGGTCCCCCGGCGGCCCGAGGATTGCGCCATCATCATCTTCGGGGCCTCGGGCGACCTTACCGGCCGCAAGCTGGTGCCCGCCTTGTACCATCTGTTCGCAAACGGCGCGGTGCCCGAGCATTTCTACATCTGCGGGGCGGCGCGCAGCGAGCTGAGCGACGAGGACTTCCGCAAGAAGATGCACGCCGCCGTGGCCGAGGCGGGGGGCGACGCCGGGGCCTGGGACGAGTTCGCGGCGCGCCTGCACTACCAGGCCGTGGATTACGACGACGAGGCCTCCTACCAGGCCCTGGCCAAGCGTCTGGATGAGCTGGACGCGGCGCACGGGGTGCCGGGCAACCGCATCTTCGAGTGCGCCATCCCGCCCACCCTCTACATGACCGTGGCCGGCATGCTGGCCTCGGCCGGGCTATCGCGCGAGGGGGGCGGCTGCTGGCGGCGGCTGGTGGTGGAGAAGCCTTTTGGCAGCGACCTGGCCACCAGCCGGGAGCTGAACCGGGCCATCGGCCGGGGTTTCAAGGAGCATCAGGTATTCCGCATCGACCACTACCTGGCCAAGGAGACGGTGCAGAACATCATGATGTTCCGCTTCGCCAACGCCATCTTCGAGCCGCTGTGGAACCGTAACTACATCGAGCAGGTGTCGATCCTTTCGGCCGAGACCCTGGGGGTGGAGCACCGGGCGGGATACTACGAAAAGGCCGGGGTCCTGCGCGACATGTTCCAGAACCACATGATGCAGCTCTTGGCCCTGGTGGCGGCCGAGCCGCCCAGCATCTTCGCGGCCGACCGGGTGCGCGACGAGAAGACCAAGCTCTTTAGGAGCCTCCGCCCCTTTCCCACGGAGGAGCTCTACGACTACCTGGTGCTGGCCCAGTACGAGGCCGGCGAGCTGAGCGGCCGCGAGTTCCCGGCCTATAGGGCCGAGCCGGGGGTGGACCCCAGCTCCCTGACCCCCACCTACGCCACCATGAAGGTGTTCGTGGACAACTGGCGCTGGCAAGGGGTGCCGTTCTACATCACCAGCGGCAAGCGCCTGGCCCAGAAGCTGACCCGCATCGAGATCATCTTCCGCGAGGTGCCCCACTCGCTGTTCCGCCAGGTGCTGGGCGAGGAGATCATGGCCAACCGCCTGGTCCTGGACGTGCAGCCCAACGAGGAGATAACCCTCTACTTCCAGGCCAAGCAGCCGGGGGCCGAGGTGGACCTGCGCACCGTGGGCCTGCATTTCGAGTATCAGGACGGGGCCTCCCGCCGGGGCATGGAGGCCTACGAGAAGGCCCTGGCCGACGCCATGCTGGGCGACCAGATGCTTTTCTGGCGGCAAGACGGAGTGGAGCTTTGCTGGGCCTTCCTGGACCCGGTGCTGGAGGCCTGCGAGTCCTGCGGCGACCGGGCCGACCGTTTGCACCGCTACCGCGCCGGCTCCTGGGGCCCCCGCGACGCGGCCAAGATGTGGCCCGGACATCCCTTGAATCATCTGGAGCGCTATTGATCATGTGGTTCGAGGTGTTCGACAGCCCAGAGGACCTGAGCCGGGCCAGCGCGGAGTTCATCACCCGGGCCGCCCACGAGGCGGTGGACGCGCGGGGGGTGTTCATCCTGGCGCTCTCGGGCGGCTCCTCGCCCCTGGGGGCCTATCGCCTCATCGGCGCGGACCCGGATTTCCCTTGGCCCTCCACCCAGCTATTCTGGGGCGACGAGCGCTGCGTGCCCCCGGACCACCCGGAGAGCAACCGCCGCGCCGGACTGGAGGCCCTGGGCCCGCCGCCGGGCCTGTACAAGGAAAACATCCACCCCATCCGGGGCCAGCTCAGCCCCCGCGAGGCGGCCCAGGATTACGAGTGGCGGTTGCGCGGTTTTTTCGAGGGCGAGGAGCGCCCCCGCTGGGATCTCATGCTCCTGGGCCTGGGGCCGGACGGCCACATTGCCAGCCTGTTCCCCGGCGTCCCGGCCCTGGCCGAGGAGGAGGCCTGGGTGGCTCCGGTGGCCGCGCCCACTCACCTGGAGCCCCACGTGGCGCGGGTGAGCCTGACCCTGCCGGCCATCAACGCGGCCCGCAAGGTGCTGTTCATCGTGGCCGGGGAGAGCAAGCGGCCGGTGGTGGCGGCCATCCGCGCCGACCGGGAGCGGGCGGCCCGGGACTACCCCGCCGCGCGGGTGCGGCCCAAGGGCGAGGTGATCTGGCACCTGGACCGGGCGGCGGCGGGCGATTGATTCCGCCCCCTGGCTGTGGTCCAATGGGCCTGTCATGTGCGGGCGTTTTCAACAAAGCAGCGACCTGGCGGCCTTGCAGGACCGCTTCGCCTTTTCGAGCGAAGGCCTGGCCTACCGGCCCCGTTGGAACCTGGCCCCGGGCCAGGACGCCCTGGTGGTGCGCTTGGGGGAGGAGGGCCGCTCGGGTAGCCTCCTGCGCTGGGGCCTGGTGCCCGCCTGGGCCAAGGAGCCATCCACCGGCTACAAGATGATCAACGCCCGGGCCGAAGGCATCGCGGCCAAGCCCGCTTTTCGCGGGCCTTTCAAGCGCTCGCGCTGCCTGATACCGGCGGACGCCTTTTACGAGTGGGCCAAGAGCAAGGGCGGCAAGCAGCCTTATCGCCTGGGGCTGATCGACGATGAGCCTTTCGCCCTGGCCGGGCTGTGGGACCGCTGGCAGGGCCCCGAGGGCCCGGAGCTGGAGAGCTTCACCATCATCACCACCGAGGCCAATGCGCTGGTGGAGGCCATCCACGACCGCATGCCGGTGATGCTGCCGCGCGAGGCCGAGGCCGCGTGGCTGGACCCGGCCAGCGGGCCCGAGAAGCTGGAGAGCCTGCTCAAGCCCTATGCCGCCGAGGGGATGCGATCCCAGGCGGTGTCGCGGCGGCTCAACCCGCCGGCCAACGAGGGGCCGGAGCTGACCGAGCCGGTGGAGACCCAGGGCGGTTTGTTTGAGGAGGGGGAGGGGTAATGAAGCACAGGGTGATCATCCGGCGCTGCGATCGCTACGACATGGAGCGCATTGCGGGCATCATCGCCGAGGGCATGCAAGAGCTGGGGGCCAAGCCTCGGGGCCGCGTATTGGCCAAGCCCAACGTGGTGCTGGCCCACCGCGAGATATTTCCCTACGCCTTCACCCGGGCCGAGTTCCTGGAGGGCGCGCTCCTGGCCGCCAAGCGGGTGGGCGGCGGGGAGATCAGCGAGCTGGCCGTGGGCGAGCGCTCGGGCATCACCGTGCCCACGCGCTTTTGCTTCAAGGAGGCGGGCTACCCCAAGGTGCTGCGGCGGCAGGGGGCCAAGGCCTATTACTTCGACGAGTGCGCTCACCAGGCGGTGCCCGTGCCCCACGGCGGGGCCCTGCGCGAGGCGATGTATCTGCCCAAGCCGGTGACCCAGGCCGACTTCATACTCAACCTGCCCAAGTTCAAGGCTCATCCCTGGACCCGCATGACCCTGAGCCTCAAGAACTTCATCGGCATCCAGGACGACCAGCACCGCCTGCTGGACCACAACACCTTCCTGGAGCACAAGATCGTGGACCTGAACCTGGCCGCACGCCAGGACTTCATCGCCATCGACGGCATCGTGGCCGGACAAAAGATGATGCTCACCCCGGACCCCTTTGACCTGGGGGCCATCGTCATGGGCACCAACCCCTGCGCGGTGGACGCGGTGGGCTGCGCCATGGTCAGCGTGGAGCCCAAGGACCTGGTGCATCTCAGGATGGCCTCGGCCCACGGCCTGGGGCCCCTGGACCTGAATGAGATCGAGATTCTGGGCGACTTCCCGCTGGAGGAGGTGCAACGCCGCACCGAGAATTTCCAGTTTTGTTTGGAGCGGGTGGATGACTACTTCGCGGGCGGGGCGCTGACCTGCACGGTGGGCAGCTTCCCGGAGGAGCACTCGCGCGACTATTGTTGGGGCGGCTGCCCCGGGGCCTTGCAGGAGGCCATGCACATCCTCAGGGGCTTCGACCCAGAGGTGGATAGCAAGATGGGGCCGGTGCGCTACGTGGTGGGCCGGGTGGAGGGCCCGCTGGACCTGGCGCCCGACGAGAAGGTGCTCTTCGCCGGGGCCTGCACCTCCTGGGAGGGGGAGATCGACGGCAAGCACGTGAAGATCGAGCCCACCTATCGCCCGCCCAAGGAGCACGACCCTCACCGCCGCCCCAGCAACGACATGCTCCTAAAAACAGGCCAGGCCCTGGGCCGCTGCCTGGCCAACCGGGGCCGCCGCTGGCTGCACGCGCCTTCGTGCACCATGAGCGTGGCCGACCACGTGCACTACATCGCCAGCCTGGCCGGGGTGAGCAACCCCAACTTCGACCCTCGCCTGCTCTTACCCATCAACCTGGCATATATGCGCATGAAGGCGGGCCGGATGGCCTCGCGCCTGGGCGCTTGACGAGATAGGAAAGGGACGCCATGAGCGCGTTGGAAACCATTTGCATCAATCCCGCCACCGGCCAGGAGATCGGCCGGGTGCCCTTGCAGGAGCCGGACGACGTGCTTGCCGCGGCCCAAGCCGCGCGCGCGGCCCAGCCCGCCTGGGCGGCCACGCCGGTGCGCCAAAAGGCCCAGGCCATCCGCCGGGTGCGCGACTACCTGGTGGCCCACGCCGACGAGCTGGCCGCCACCATCGCGGCGGACAACGGCAAGACCCTCACCGATGCCATGCTCACCGAGGTGCTGCCCACCACGGTGGCGGCCAATTACTACGCCAAGAAAGCCCCCTGTTGGTTGCGCGACCAGAAGCTCGGCCCGGCCCTGTGGCTGATGATCAACAAACGCACCCGCCTGGTGCCCCAGCCCTGGGGCGTGGTGGGCATCATCAGCCCTTGGAACTATCCCTTTTCCATACCCTTCAGCGAGGTGGTTTGCGGCCTCTTGGCGGGCAACTGCGTGCTGCTCAAGGTGGCCAGCGAGACCCAGATGGTGGGCCAGGCCCTGGCCCGCTGCATCGAGGCGGCCGGGCTGCCGCCCGGGGTAATCACCTGCCTGAACCTGCCTGGGCGCCAGGCCGGGCCGGCCATGCTGGCCGCCGGGGTGGACAAGCTGTTCTTCACTGGCTCGGTGGGCGTGGGTAAACAGCTTATGGCCCTGGCCGCCGAGAGCCTGACCCCGGTGAACCTGGAGCTGGGGGGCAACGACGCCATGCTGGTCTGCCCGGACGCCGATCTGGAGCGGGCCGCGGCCGGGGCGGCCTGGGGCGGGCTGGTCAACACCGGCCAGACCTGCGGCGGGGTGGAGCGGGTCTACGTGCACCAAAGCGTGGCTCCGGAGTTTCTGCGCCGCCTCAAAGCCAAGGTGGAGGCCCTGCGCGTGGGCCACGATACGGAGTTCAACGCGGACCTGGGAGCCATGACCACCGCCCGCCAGGTGGAGCTAGTCAAGGCCCACCTTGCCGACGCGGCGGAGCGCGGGGCCGAGGTTTTCGCCCAGAGCGCCTGCCCGGAAGGGCCGCATTGGCTGCCCGCCACGGTGCTCACCAAGGTGGATCACACCATGCGGGTGATGACCGAGGAGACCTTCGGCCCGGTGATCGCGGTGATGGAAGTGGAGAGCATGGACCAGGCGGTGGAGCTGGCCAACGATTCGGACCTGGGGCTCACCGGCTCGGTTTGGGCCTGCGACCGCGCGGCGGCCATGGCCCTGGCCCGGCGGGTCAAGGCCGGGGTGGTGATGATCAACGACCACCTGATGAGCCACGGCCTGGCCGAGGCGCCTTGGGGCGGCTTCAAGAACTCGGGCATCGGGCGCAGCCACGGGCGGCCCGGTTTCATGGAGATGGTGCAGATGCAGGCGGTGGTGGACGACCTGGCCTCCCGCCTCAAGGGCGAGATGTGGTGGCACCCCCAGGACCGCACGCAGTACGAGGGCCTCCGGGGCATCCCCCGCTTCCTCTACGCCAAGGGCCTGGGTGCGCGACTGGCCGGCCTGCGCGCCCTGATGAAGCTCATGCCCCGCATGTTCAAGGGCTGAGCCGTGAGCGAGCTGCCTCCCCCGGAGGCATATGAGCGCGTTGCCGCCCGCCTGGAAAAGGCGCTCAGCTCCTGTGTGTTGTGCCCCCGCCGCTGCCGGGTGGACCGCCGGGCCGGGGAGCTGGGCTTTTGCCGCGCCCGGGCCGCCACCGCGCCGGTGAACACCTCCCAGCTGCACTTCGGCGAGGAGCCGCCCATCTCCGGGAGCAAGGGCTCGGGCACCGTGTTTTTCGCGGGCTGCACCCTGGCCTGCCGCTTTTGCCAAAATTGGCAGATCAGCCAAGGCCAAGCCTCCGGCGAAGAGACCAACCCCGAGGACCTGGCCGGCATCTTCCTGGGCCTGGAGATGGCCGGGGCCCACAACCTGAACCTGGTCACCCCCACCCCGCATCTGGTGGTGATCCTGAAGGCCTTGGCCATTGCCCGGGGCTACGGCTGCGCCCTGCCCGTGGTCTACAACACCTCGGGCTACGAGAGCGCGGCGGTGCTGCGCCAGCTGGAGGGGCTGGTGGAGATCTATTTGCCCGACCTCAAGTATGACGACGAGGCGGTGGCCGAGCGCCTCTCGGGCGCAAGCAACTACGTGGCCAGCGCCCGGGCCGCGCTAAAGGAGATGGTGCGCCAGGTAGGCAACCTCAAGCTGGACTACGACGGCTTGGCCTGGAGCGGGGTGCTGGTCAGGCACCTGGTGCTGCCGAACGGCCTGTCGGGCACGCCCGAGGTTTTGGCCTACATCGCCGACGTCTGCGGGCCCAAGGCGGCGGTGAGCCTCATGTCGCAGTACTTCCCCACCTACAAGGCGGCCGAGACGCCGGGCCTGGAGCGGGGCATCAACCTGGCCGAGTACCAGGAGGCGGTGGACGCCCTAGACGAGCTGGGCATCAGCCGGGGCTACGTGCAGGGCCTGGCCTCGGCCACCGACGAGATGGTGCCCCGCTGGCGGGAGTAGGGGAGAGAGAAAAAAGAGGCGGGTAGGGTAAGAAGCTTGATCCCGCCCTTGATCGCCGCCCCGCCCGGCACAAGATTTCTTGCGCCTGCCTCGCCCCACTGGCAGAGCTGTCGGGGCAACAGGAAGAGCCCCTTCTGCCGCCCGCGAGCCACCCATCGCTAGCCACGCGCGTTAAATTTTTTCTCAAGCTATAAAAAGTTCGGCCCTGGCGCGGTGCAGATCGCAACGGCGAGAAGTCGCGTATCTCCCAGTCCGCGGCTGGGCGAAACGGCATGGCCGCCAGCGCCGGGCGGGCGCGGCCCGTGCGTGGCCTGTGTGGGACCGGAATTCGTATCTAGCTGATTTTACAGGGGCTAAAAATAAGAATCCCTGCGTGCCAGCGCCTCTTAAAAATTAAATAAAACAGACGCCGGCACGCAGGGGTGGGGGGCTATGTAGTTAGGCCTCCGGGTTGGTGGCCTGGACTAACTTTAGCAGACGATCATAGTCCGCGTCCACACGTTTTTGTATGTAGGCCACATCCTCGGGCTTCAGATGGCCGAAGCGCCGCTGGGTCTTGAGGTACTCCTCGACCGGGATGGGCTTCTTGATGTCGCGGGTCAGGATGAACTGGCCGTCGATCACCTCGAACAGGGGGAAGACCTTGCTCTGGACCACCTTGCGGGCGGTCTCGATGGAGGTCTCCGGAGGGCAGCGCCAGCCGGTGGGGCAGGGGCTGTAGATGTGAATGTAGGCCGGTCCGGGAATGCTGACCGCCTTCTTGACCTTGTTCATCAGATCCACGTGCCAGGCCGGGGAGGCGGTGGCCACGTAGGGGATGTTGTGGGCCGCGGCGATCATGGGCATGTTCTTCTTCCAGGTCATCTGACCCTTGGAGACCTTGCCCGGAGGGCTGGTGGTGGTCATGGCCCCGAAGGGGGTCGAGCTGGAACGCTGAATGCCCGTGTTCATGTAGGCTTCGTTGTCCAGGCAGATGTAGGTGAAGTCGTGCCCGCGCTCCAGGGCGCCGGAAAGGGCCTGCAGGCCGATGTCGGCGGTGGCGCCGTCGCCCGCGAAGGCCACGATCTTGGAGCCGTTGTCCTTGATCTTGCCCTTGCGGATCATGGCCTTGCGGCCGGCCTCCACGCCGGAAGCCACGGCGGCCGCGTTCTCAAAGGCCACGTGGATCCAGGGGGTCTCCCAGGCGGTCTGGTAGGACGAGGAGATGATCTCCATGCAGCCGGTGGCCGACACGGCGATCATGTCCATGCCCACGGCCTTGGCGGCCATGCGCAGGGCCAAGACCTCGCCGCAGCCCTGGCAGGCGCGGTGACCCTTGGAGAAAGGCTCCACCAAAGGAATGGTCTTGGGGGTTATCTTTTGGAAGTCCTTGAGTGCTTCGGCTGCGCTTATCATTCTTTCACCCCCACCATCTGGCAGGTCATTTCCTCGCCGCTGGCCGCCGCCTTGGTTGCCGTCTGGTACATCTCGACGAACTGGGAGCGGGTCACATCCCGGCCGCCCAGGCCGCACACGAAGTTGGCCACGTACTGCTTGGCGCCCTTGGCGTACAGCAGGCCCCTGAGCTCGGTGCCCACCGGGCCGGCCGGCAGGCCGGGGCTCAGGGCGCGGTCGATAACGATAAGGGTCTTGGCCCCGGCGATGGCCTCCATGAAGTCTTCCACCGGGAAAGGCCGCCACAGGCGGATGCGCACCTGGCCGACCTTGATGCCGTCGTCGCGCATCTGGTCCACGGCGCTCATGGTGGTCTCGCCCAGGGAGCCCATGGTCACGAACACGGTGTCCGCGTCGTCGGTGCGGTAGGTCTCGATGGGCTTGTAGGTGCGGCCGAACTTTTCGGCCAGGCCCGCCCAATGCTCCTTGATCACCTCGTAGGATTCTTCCAAGGCCACCGCGTTGGCCTTTTTGGCCTCGGTGTAGATCTCGGGCATGCCCACGATGCCCATGGAGATGGGATTGGCCGTGTCCAGGCTTTGGCTGGGCTCGAAGGAAGGCAGATAGGCGTCCACCTCTTCCTGGTCCGGCAACTCGATGGGCTCGATGACGTGGGTGAGGATGAAGCCGTCCAGGTTGACCGCCACCGGCAGGCAAACCCGCTTGTCCTCGGCCACCTTGAAGGCGTGCATGGTCAGGTCCACCACCTCCTGGCCGTTCTCGGCGAAGGTCTGGATCCAGCCGATGTCGCGCTCGGCCATGATGTCGCTATGGTCGTTCCAGATGCTGATGGGGCCGCTCAGGGAGCGGTTGGCCACGGCCATGACGATGGGCAGCCTCAGGGAGGCGGCGATGAACAGGATCTCGTGCATCAGGGCCAGGCCCTGGCTGCTGGTGCTGGTGAAGGTGCGGGCGCCGGCCGCGCTGCTGCCCACGCAGCAGCTCATGGCGCTGTGCTCGCTCTCCACGGGCACGAACTCGGCGTCCAGGTGGCCGTCGGCCACCATCTCCGAGAGGTGTTCAACTATATGGGTTTGGGGAGTGATGGGATACGCCGCCACCACATCCGCATTGCAAAGTCCAACGACCTCGGCGCAGGCCAAGGAAACCTCAAGCCCCACACGCCGGCCCATATTTGTCCTCCTCCTTCTCTTCTTTCCAGCTGATGGCGTCCTTGGGACACTCCTCAAGGCAGATGCCACAGCCTTTGCAGTAATAGCCGTCCCAGGTGTAATAGCCCTCGGCCTCGGGATCGGGGCTATAGGCCATGTCCGGGCAGATGATCCAACACAGGCCGCACTTGATGCAGGTGTCGCGATCGGTCACCGGATAGCGGCGGCTGCGCCAGTCGCCGGTGTTGAAGCGCCGGCTGGAGCCGGGCTCAGTTCCGGCGCAACCCAGGGGTATATCTTTCCACGGGAACATGCCTTCGTCGGCCATGATCCTACTCCTCGATTACGGTTTCGGAATATGCCCGGTTCAGGGCGTTCCAGTTTTTGGCGGCGATCTTGCCGAAGCGGTGGTCGAGAGGGGCCTTGATGCTGTTGATATCGATCAGGCCAGCCGCCTGGAGCAGAGCGCCCAGCATGGTGGTGTTGGTGATGGGAACCCCCAACTCCTCCTCGGCGATCTTGCTGGCATCCACCACGGCGGTGCGCCCGTTGAAGCCGCACTCTCCGCGCACCGCGGACACGTTCTTGGAGCTGTTGGCCACCAAAGTGCCGCCCGGCTTAAGACCGTTCTTCACCCCGCCGGTTGCCAGCAGGGAAGGATCCAAGACCAGCACCACGTCCGGCTCGTAAATCTTCTCGCGGAGCCGGATGGGCTCGTCGCTGATGCGCAAAAAGGCCTGTACGGGGGCGCCGCGCCGCTCGGGTCCGAAGCTGGGGAAGGCCTGGGCATATTTGCCTTCCTCAATGGCCGCCAGGGCCATGAGCTCCGCCGAGGTGACGGCTCCCTGGCCGCCTCGGCCGTGGAAACGAACCTCAATCATGGGAAACTCCTTGTAAAATAGCGTTCGCGCGCAAGTCGAAGCAAGAATTCTATAGGCAGGTTCCCGCGCCTGTCAAGGCGCGGGGTGAATTTGATTCACCCAACAACCGGAGCCGGGATCAGCGCCGGTCGCCCAGGATCCTCAAAAGCATCAGGAATAGGTTGATGAAGTCCAGATAGAGCTTCAGCGCCCCGATGACCGCCACCTTGTTGCCGGTCTCGGCGTCCATCTCCCCGGACAGGGCCACGTGCTTGAGCCACTGGGTGTCATAGGCGGTGAGCCCCACGAAGATGCCCACCCCCACGTAGCTCACGATCCAGTAGATCATGGACGAGGCCAGGAAGATGTTGACGATGGAGGCGATGACGATGCCTATCAGCCCCATGAACAGGAACTGACCCCAGCCGCTAAGGTCCTTCTTGGTGCTGTAGGCCCATACACTCACCACCGCGAAAGTGCCCGCGGTGATGAAGAAGGTGCTCACCAAAGAAGCCTGGGTGTAGACCAGGAAAATGAACGAGAGAGTAAGGCCGTTGAGGGCCGAGTAGAGGCCGAACAACAGCCCGGCGGTGGAAGCGCTCATGCGGTTGATCATGCCGCTCAGGCCGAAGACCAGGGCGAGCTCGCCGATGGCCAGGAGCCAGAAGAGCCCGGTGGGGCCGCCGGTCTGGGTGTTGAACAGGGCGTTCACCACCGTGGGCGAGCCCTGGGCCCACCAAGCCACCAGGCCGGTAAGGGCCAGGCCGCCGGCCATCCAGTTATAGACGCGCCGCATGAAGGCGCTGACCAACTCCTGTTGCCGGGAGGTCAGGCTGGCCGGCACTTGGGGCTGGGTAAAGGCATTCTGCATCTTGTCAGTCACTCCATGATGTTTTTCTTGCTTCGCTGCAATTGCTCTAAGCATACGTCCGGTTCCCGGGTGCGGTCAACCGCAACCGCACTGCGATAACCGGGGAAGCACTCCAAAAGGCCCGGCCGCGCATCCCGGAGAAATAGCGGGGATATTCCTGGTTGGAGGCCAACCGGCCGCGATGCTAGCTTGAAGATGCCCCCGGGGCCCTTGCCGGGGGGAGGCCTGTCCCGCAGCTTTTCCAAGGAGGGGGGAAATGACCCGTGGCGACGAGCGGAGCGAGAGCGGGGAGCTGGCCGGGTCCGCCTGGACGCAGGCGGCGCTGGGCGAGATGAACCGCGGGGTGCGGGAATACCCCGGCAGCCAGGCAGACAATCCCCGCATCCTGGAGTACTTCCGGAGCACCACCTATGTCGCCGAGCACGACGAGGTTCCCTGGTGCTCGGCTTTTGTGAACTGGTGCATGAAAGAGGCCGGGCAACAAGGCACCGGCTCGGCGGCGGCGCGCTCCTGGCTGGGCTGGGGGCAGGAGCTGGCCTCCCCGGTGCCTGGCTGCGTGGCCGTGTTGTGGCGGGGCAGCCCGGACTCGAACCAGGGACACGTGGGCTTTTACCTGGGCCCCAGCCCGGACTGGTCGGCCCACGTGAACCTCCTGGGCGGCAACCAAGGCAACCAGGTGAGCGTGAAGGCCTACCCCCGGGGGAGGGTGCTCTCCTACCGCGCGCCGCTCTAGGCCGCTTGCGGCTTGACCTGCCGGCCTTGGACATATAGGGTCTGGCCCTCGAAGCCAACGCGACTATTTATATAAGGAGAGGGCGGTTGATCATCCGAGAAAGCACCCCTGACGAGATCGAGCTGGTATGGCAGGTGGAGCGCGACGCCTTCGGCTATCGCAAGGAAGCGGACCTGGTGCGCGAGCTGCTGGCCGATCCCACGGCCCAGCCCTCGTACTCCCTGCTGGCCTGGGAGGGTGAGGAGCCCGCGGGCCACATCCTGTTCACCAAGGCCCGCCTGGAGGGCGCCGACCCCGAGCCCTCGGTCTATCTCTTGGCCCCCCTGGCCGTGATGCCCGGCTGCCAGAACCAGGGCGTGGGCGGCAAACTGATCATGCGCGGGCTGGAGCTGCTTAAGGAGGCGGGAGCCGACCTGGTCTTCGTGCTGGGGCATCCGGGCTACTACCCCCGCTACGGCTTCGCGCCCGCTGGAGTGCACGGCCTGGACGCGCCTTATCTCATCCCTCCGGAGCACGCCGGGGCCTGGATGGTGCAGGAGCTGGGTTCGGGGGTGATCGGTTCGGTGCAAGGCACCGTGCGCTGCGCCCAGGCCCTGGACCGGCCCGAGCACTGGCGGGAGTAGGGCAGAGAAGGGCCTGCCCACCGGACCGGGCGGCGGGGGGAGCCGCGCCGGCCCTGTGGGGGCAGGCGGGCAGGCCCTAAGCGATTAGATTTTGTTCTAGCGCCAGCCGCCCCGCCACTGGCTGTTGTTGGGGTAGTTGTCGCACACCCCGTCGCCGTTGTTGTCGACCCAGGAACCGGCGTTGGTCCGGTTCCACAGGTACAGGTTCTGGGCGTAGTCGCAGATACCGTCGCCGTTGGTGTCGCGCCAGGCCGGGGAGGGGTTGCCGTTTCCCCGCCAGGCGCGGGTCTGGGCCGCCCAGGCCGCGCGGGGGGCCAGCCAGCCCGAGGCCGAGGAGGTGACGGTCTGGTTCATCTGGCTCCACAGGGAGGAGTCCTGATAGGGGTCGTAGATGCCGTCGTTGTTGGCGTCCACCCAGTCGCCGCTCTTGGCCGAGGTCTCGCTGCCGCCACCGCCTCCGCTGCTGCAAGCCACCACCAAAATCAAAGCTGCCATTACCAGGCCCGCGCGCCACAAGATTCGCGTCATGCCGTGTTCTCCTTATTCAGATGCCGGATTATCTAGGGCCGTTCGCGTTTGAAACAGACACCTGAAAAATAGCGGTATTTGGGGCCCACCACAATAGGGCTGTGGCGTTTTTTGTAAAATAATCGCACTGTTAACAATTATTAACAGGTGTTAGCCAACGCCAGGCCCGGCCGAGAGACGACAGCGCTTCCCGGCCGGGCCGTGGGGCGACGATTGGTCAGGCGGCCAGGGGCTTGAGACCCAGGATCTGGCGGGCCTCGGCCGGGGTGGCCGGCTCTTTGCCCAGCTCGCGGGCGATGCGCGCGATGCGGGCCACCAGTTGGGCGTTGCTCTCGGCCAGCTGGCCCTTGGCGTAATAAATATTGTCCTCCAGGCCCACCCGCACGCAGCCGCCCATGAGCATGCCCATGAGCCCCATGGTGGTCTGGGCCGAGCCCACGGCGGTGGTGTTGAAAATGGAGTTTTCGGGAAGCTGGCTGACAATGGAGTTCAGGGTGCGCGCGTCGGCCGGCTCGGCGCCTTGGTAGCGCATGCCCAGCACGATGTTGATGTAGTAAGGCGGCTGCACCTTGCCCTGGGCGATGAGGCGGCGCACGTCCTGGAGCATGGCGTGGTTGTAGACCTCCATCTCGGGCTTGATGCCCTTGAGGGCCATCTGCTCCACGAACCAATCGATCTCCTCGGGCAGGTTGGACCAGGCCACCCCCTTGTAGGGGCCGCTGACCCGCATGAGGGAGCCCATGTTCAGCGAGGCCATTTCCGGGGCCGCGTTGAGGCAGTTGATGCGCTGCTCCTGGGTCAGGTTGGGGCCGCCGCCGGTGCTGTCCTGGATGATCAGGTCGCACTTGGCCCGGATGCGGGAGTGGATGTCCTGGAAAATGTCCAGCTCCGAGGTGTTCACGCCCTCGGTGTCGCGGGCGTGCACGTGCACGATGGCCGCGCCCTCGTTGAAGCAGTCATAGGCCGAGGCCGCGATCTCGTCCGGCTGCTCGGGCACCGCCGGGTTCAGCTGCTTGTTGGTGATGGCCCCGGTCTGGGCCACGGTGATGATCACCTTGTTCGAAGGTATTGCCTGCGCCATGGTTTAGGTCTCACTCCTTTGGGTTGGCCGCCCGGCCGTGGGTCCGGGCCCAAGCGGTTGTTCTCAAACGTTTGCGTTGATGCGGCCGCGCTCGGGCCTCCTAATTCATCGGCAGACGCCAGTTGATTCCCGCACGATGAAGTCGGCCGGGATGATGGTATGCTGCTCCGGGCAGCGCCCGGTTTCTATCAATTGTATGAGCCGTTGGGCCAGGGTCCGGCCGATGGCCACGGCCGGGATGCGCACCGTGGTCAGGGGGGGCAGGGTCAAATCCAGGATGTCCGAGCAGCCGATGGCCACCACCGAGATGTCCTCGGGAACCTTGAGGCCCCGCTGGAGTATCTGGCGCAAGACGCCCGGGGTGATGGTGTCGTTGAGGCAGATCACCGCCGTGGGCGGCTGGTCCAGATCCAATAGCTGACCCATCAGGCGGAAGGCGTCGGGCTTGGAAAAATCGCTCTCCACAATGTAGGCCGGGTCGGGAGCCAGGCCGTGGTCCGCGAAGGCCTTTTGATAGGCCGCCAGGCGCTCGAAGGAGAACTTGGAGGACATGCTGCCCAGGACGAAGGCTATTTTTCGGTGCCCCAGGCCCAGGAGATAGCTCACCGCCCGGTGGATGCTTTGGAAGTTCTCGGAGTTTACGCTGGCGATGCCCTCGTGCGAACCCGAGGCAAAGCCGGGCACCACCGCCGCCGGGACGCCCTTTTCCTCCAGCTCGATGGTGCGCTCGTCGTTGACGCGGTTGCCCACCACGATCACCCCGTCCACCTGCCGCCGGTAATAGAACGAGGCGTAGGAGCGCCGGTCGTTGATGATCAGCATGAGGTTGTAGTCGTGCCGGGCGGCCGTTTCGCTCAGGCCCAGGAGCACGTGATTGTAAAAGGGGCTCTGAAAGGCGAAATCGCTGGTACGGGGGATGATCACCCCGATGACCCCCACCCGGTTTCGCACCAGGGCCCGAGCCGAGGAGTGGGGGAAATAGCTCAGCTCCTGGGCGATCTTGACGATCTTTTCGCGCACCTCGTCGCTCACGCCCTTTTTGTCGTTAAGGGCCCGCGAGACCGTGGAGCAGGACACCCGCGCCGCCTTGGCTATTTCCTTGATGGTTGACAAATGGGTGCTCCGGTGAATGCCTGGCCCACCCTACTCAAACGTTTGCGTAAATTCAAGCCCCTTTGGGAGAATTTTTTGGCGGGCGTTCGCCAGGGAGGAGCCGGATGGCTGTGTCCGGGAAAATAGCCGTATGATAAGGCAGTTGCCTGGTGAGGCGCCGCCCGGGCCACGCCCCGGCACCTAACCGGCCACGGGCAAGGGGCCCTGTTCCAGCCAGGCGCCGTCGTCCCAGGTAAAGGAACGGCCCAGGGCCGGGGCGAACACGCCCTGGCTCAGGTGATAGGCGGCCACGTTCACCCGATCCACGCCCAGGGTGAGCACGTTGAAGGCGTTGGGTTCGCCGCGCAGGCGGTTGGAGGTGGCGGTGCCCGCTTCCACCACCAGCAAGCGTTGCTGGTCCCAAGGGCGGATCACCGTGTGGTGGAAATGCCCCGACAGGGCCAGGCGCACCTCGAATCGGCGGGCCACCTCTGCCACCCGGGCCTGCCAGGCCTGCTGGCGTTCGCCCTCTTGGGCAAAGGCGGGATGGTGGGTGACCAGCAGGCGGGTGGCCCCGGCCGGGAGCTGGCTCAAACGGCGCTCCAGGCGTTCCAGCTTTTGACGGGGCGCGCCGCCGCCCTTCCAGCGCCAGGGGTTGGTGGTGTCAAGGCAGAGGACGGCCAGGCCCCCGTTCAACAGATAGGGGGAGTCCTTGGGGGTGACGTAGCGGTGAAAGTCCCGCAGTGGATCGGACACGCGCAGCACGGGTCGGTGCAGGGGCATGTCGTGGTTGCCGGGCAGGACCAGGCGGGGCCAGCGCAACTTGTCCAGAAAACGGCGGACCCCCAAAAACTGGCCGGGGCAGGCCCGCTGGGTCAGGTCGCCGCTGACGATGACCAGGGAGGGCTCCAGCTCGCCCAGGCATTGCAACAGGGCCTGGGGCGCGCCGGGTTGCAGGCTGCCGAAGTGCAGGTCCGAGATGTGGGCGATCACCGTCACGGAACCAACACCTCCAGGGCGCCGGGCAAGGAGGCCAGCTCCAGGGGCGGCTTGAAGCGCAGCACCTCGCCGTCGCACACCGCCTGCAGGCTGGGCTTGCGGCTCTCTAGCCGGGCCGAGGAAGCCCAGCACTGAGCCGCCTCTGGCAAAGGGTAGCGGCCCCGGGCGTCGTAAAAAGCGGCCTTTAACAGGGCCCAGGGCCCGCTGGCTGGGGACCAGAAAATGTCCAGGCCGCCTTGGTCCAGGGCCGCGCGGCTGGCCGGGTTGCCCTGGCCGTCCAGATAGCGGTTGTTGCCCACGAAGATAAGGTGGGAGCGGATGTCCTGGCGCTCGCCGTCGGCCTCCAGCACCACCTCCTCGCGGGGGCTGTGGGTCAGCACCTTGGCCAGGGCCCAGCCGGTGCTTACGAACTGCCCGGTCCAGGAGAGCCAGGACGCCTTTTCCCGCTCCCTCACCGCGCGAGGATAGAGCCCCAGGCTGAGGTTGTTGATGAACACCCGGTCATTGACTCGGGCCAAATCCACCCTGCGCCGCCGCCCCCGGGCGATGACCTCCACCGCCTCGTCCAGCTCCAGGGGAAGGCCCAGGTCCTTGGCAAAATGGTTTAGCGTGCCGGTGGGCAACACGCCCAGGGCCAGGCCGCGCTCATGGGCCAGGCCGGCGGCGTGGCTGATGGTGCCGTCCCCTCCGCCCACCACCAGCAGCTCCGAGGCCTGCCCGGCCGCCCGCTGCATGGCCTCGGCGATCTGGTCCGAGGGCTCGGCCCAGAGACGCGCCTCCAGGCCCGCAGCCTCCAGGGCCTGGGAAACCTCCTGGGCCAACTCCCGCTCCGGGGTGGGGCCGGAGGAGAGGTTGACCACCACGTGAATGGCTTGGGTCATGCTGCCGCCTCGCGCTGCTGGTGCCGAAAATCGCCGCGCGGCCTTTTCCGCCGCCGCATTTCCATGATACGCCAGGCGGTTTTTTCAGATGGGCCGCCGGTCCCGGCCTCTAGGCCATCACCCGGTCCAGGCTGCGGTAGCCGATGGCCTCGCTGATATGGGGCAGCTCGATCTTCTCGCTGCCCTCCAGGTCGGCGATGGTGCGCGCGATCTTGTGGATGCGGCCATAGGCCCGGGCCGAGAGCCCCAGGCGCTCCATGGCCCGCTCCAGCAGGGTGAGGCCCTCGTTGCTAAGGCGGCAGTGCTCCCGGGTCTGGGCGGTGCTCATTTGGGCATTGGCGAATATGCCGCTGCCCCCCAGGCGCGCGGCCTGGCGCTCCCGGGCGGCCACCACCGTCTGGCGCACCTGCGATGACGGCGGCCCGGCGGTGTCGGCGGCCAGTTCCTTGAAGGGCACCGCCGGCACCTCCACCTGGATGTCGATGCGGTCCATGAGCGGGCCGGAGACCCGGTTCAGGTAGTTGCGCACCTGGTGGGGGCCGCAGGTGCACTGGCGCTTGGGGTCGCCGTAGAACCCGCAGGGGCAGGGGTTCATGGCCCCCACCAGCATGAAGCGGGCCGGGAAATCCACCGTGGCCGCCGCCCGGGTAATGGTCACCCGGCCGGACTCCAGCGGCTGACGCAGTACCTCCAGGACGCTCTTTTTGAACTCGGGCAGCTCGTCCAAAAACAGCACCCCCTGGTGGGCCAGGCTCACCTCGCCGGGGCGGGGGATGGTGCCGCCGCCGATAAGCCCGGCGTCGGAGATAGTGTGGTGCGGCGAGCGAAAGGGGCGGGTGCTCACCAGGGCCTGGCGGGGGGGCAGCACCCCGGCCACCGAGGCTACCTGGGTCACTTGCAGGGCTTCGGCAAAGCTGAGCGGGGGCAGGATTCCGGCCAGACGCCGGGCCAGCATGGTCTTGCCGCTGCCCGGAGGGCCCACCATCAAGACGTTGTGCCCCCCGGCCGCGGCGATGGTCAGGGCGCGCTTCACGTGTTCCTGGCCCCGCACCTCGTTCAGGTCCAAGCCGCTACCCGCCTGGTCCCCGGCCAACAGGGCCGGGTCCGCCGTGGCCCGGGGCAGCTCCTCGCGGCCCACCAAGTGGTTGGCCACCTGGCCCAGGCGCGCGGCGGTGTACACGGTGAGCCCTTCCACCACCGCCGCTTCGGGCCCGTTGTCCGTGGGCACGATCACCGCTTTGAGGCCCTCGGCCTTGGCCCGCACCGCCATGGGCAGCACCCCGCGCACCGGCCGGATGGCCCCGTCCAGGGCCAGCTCGCCCACCACCCCCACGCCCATGAGCGCCTCGGAGGGCACCGTGCCCGAGGCGGCCAGAATCCCCAGGGCCATAGGCAGGTCAAAGGCCGCGCCTTCTTTTTTGATGTCCGCGGGGGCCAGGTTCACGGTGATGCGGTTCACCGGCAGGGAGGCTCCGCTGTTGGCCAGGGCGGCGCGCACCCGCTCCTTGGACTCGCGCACCGCGCCGTCGGGCAGGCCCACCGTGTTGAAGGCGGGCAGCCCGGGGGCCAGGTCCACCTCCACTGATACGGTGTAGGCCTCCACCCCCAGCACGGCCATTGACGTGACGGTTGCCAGCATGGTTTCCCCCCAGGATGAAAAGGCGCAACGGCCCCAAGTCTTAGCAAAATAGTGCGGCTCGCACAAGGCTTAGGCCTTGACGGCCCCATACGGGGGCGGTATAAAAAGCACCGTACTTGGCGCCGCGCCCGCGGGGCCGAGCTATACGGGCCGAGGTAGCTCAGTTGGTAGAGCAGGGGACTGAAAATCCCCGTGTCGGCGGTTCAACTCCGTCCCTCGGCACCAAAAAATATCAGCCACTTAGCCAATATCGGCTAGGTGGCTTTTTGTGTGTAAACGCAATTTATCCCCGGACTCTCCCCGTGAAGTTTGGTACGGAGGACTATCTACCGGGCCGCGTACTGAGGAGGGTAAAGCTAAATCGGCCCAAAATGGCTTCAAGCCGGGATGGTCCAATACGAAGCCCATGGATGGTTGAAAAAACCTTACATTGAAGAGGCTGAAGCGCCGCACGAGAAAGCCCGAAAGATCGTGCTGATGCAGCCTACAACAATTGATCGTAGCAACAACATGTTGATTCAAGTTGATGCAGTTCAGAATTCAACCTTGCTTAGCACTATTTAAATTCTCATATTGGCCAAAGAGATATTGGTGCAAAGCTATTTGGATGTGCGGCCGACCTTAATCCTCTTTCAACCGCCCGCCACAAGAAGCGCAAAAACGATCTCCTGGCCCGGCTTCCCGACCACATCCTGGGCAGGTGGCTTGGTCAGCCTTTTCCACGGCCGCCGCGCCTGACTGCGGCAGTGATGCCAGGAAATCATCCTGGGCCTGTAAGACAACCTGGGCCGGAGGGGCGCACACTACGGCCCGGGGGTTGGTCCCGCCTTGACAATCCAGCATCCACAGCGACTCAATGGTGCGCAGCAGACCCAGATGGGAGCGGGCCAGTTCACCATTTTCCCACCGGGGGACGGCCAGGAAGCCGTAGGCTAGAAAGCGGCTCAGACGCCTGGCAGGGATATGGAATCCGTCTCCCCAGGCCCAAAAAGACTAGGGCAGGAGGACTACAATACATCGTCTTTATTGGTCATGGAGCGGCTTATGTTTCTTTTGCGTCTAATTGTTTCTAAATGAAAGAAATCTTCGTGATTAAAGCATCGTTCAGTGCGCGAGAAATTACATGGCTCATATGGCGCTGCTCTTAGGGATAGATCGAAATCATCATCAAATATATTGCCCAGGGTGGTATTGCGATCTTTCAAGAAATATTGAAAGCACCGGTATATGTCCCCCGCCGGAGATATATAAATGTAGTCATGGCCTGTGGAACAATTTTCCTGCCAGTGATTGCTTATATTCTCGCTGAGGATTAAATCATTACCGTATAGGCTTCTGGTCCTTGCCTCGTCATCATAAAACGCCGGTATGAACCCTTCCTCGCTGGTGGGACAGTGCAAATCATAGCCGACATCCGTGCTAACCTTGAGTCCGTTGGCTTGGGCCAACGCCCTGATATGTTCCACTTGTTCAAAGTTGTCAGGAAACACCAAGCTGTTCACCACCACGTGAACGCCCTGGTCCCGCGCGAACCGCGCTGCCTCCACCAACTTTTCGGCCGAGATCTGGGTGTGGTGATAGGTCATCCACAGGGATATTTTGTCGAGATTCGCTCCCTGGGCGAGCATATCCCAACGGCTTTTGACCAGCGACCCGTTGGTCACCAGTTCCAGATAATGGATGTTGGGCTGCTTGGACAGCCATGCGGCACCCCTCAGGAACTCTTCGCACGTGAACGGCTCACCAACAGTCTGCAGCCTTATCCCCACGGTCACCGGAAGCTGACTGACCCATTTGATTATCTTTTGGAACTTTTCGCTTCCAGTATCATCCTCCCAGAATTTGTCCTTGGAGCGTTGTTGGTCATGCTCTGGCTTGGTAGACGCGCAGTATGGACAATTGAAGTTGCACCTGACCATATCGATGATGGTCCATATCTCTAAAATGGACGCGTTAATGCTCATGGCTTTCCTGTAAACCCCTCAATCTTTTCTTAAAGGCAAAATGGACTCACTGTGGCGGCGGCTCCGCTCCCCCTCCCGTTGGGGAGACCCTCTCCCCGGACCAGGAGGCCTCTATCTCCTCCAGAGTCCGCCCCTTGGTCTCCGGGAGATATTTCCAGCAAAGCAGTGCTCCGGCTGCCCCGATGGCTCCGAAGATCCAGAAGGTCAAGGCCGAACCTAGGGCGCTGAAGAATATGGGGAACAGCAGGGCGAACAGAAAGGAGAAGATGCTGTTAGCCCCCAGCACCAAGCCCAGAGCCGCTCCCCTGACGCGTTGGGGATATATTTCGGACACCACCACGTTGGAGACCGGCCCCAGGCTGGCGGCGAAGGCTCCCACGAAGACGCCCAGTCCGCCCAAAAGCAGAGCGCGGGCCCAGAAGCCGCTCCACCCGGAATGGCCCAGCACCACCCCGGTCAGGATTAGAGCGGCGATCATTACCAACAGCCCCCACATGATCAGGGGCTTTCGGCCCAGGCGTTCCACCAGCCACATGGAAACCAGGGTAAAGGCCAGGTTCATCGCGCCCAAGCCGAAGGTGGCCAAAACCGAGGCGGTGTAGGAGCCGAAGCCGGCGCTTTGGAAAATGGTGGGGGCATACAGGATCAAGGCGTCGAAGCCGGTGAACACGGCCAGGAACATTAATGCCATGCCCAACAGCAGGGGCGGCAGAAGCCTGGGGTTGAGCAACTCGTGCCACCCTCCCGCCTCTTCTTCGTCCCCTCCCTGGCTCATGGCCGCCAGAGCTGCCTGGGGGTCGCCGATCCCCATGCCCCTGAGCATCCTCAGGCTGGCGCTGCGCCGGCCGCGGCTGTAGAGCCAGCGGGGGGACTCGGGCAAAAAGAGCAGGCCCAGCCCGAAAACCGCGCTGGGGGCGGCCGCCGCCGCGAACATGTAGCGCCAGCCATCGGGCAGGGTCTCAAAGACCAGGGCCGCCAGGTAGGACAGCAATATCCCCACCGCCAGGGTCGCCTGGCTTAGGGTCAGCAATCTGCCCCGGATCTCCGGCGGAGCTATCTCCGAGATATAGACGTAGCTGGCCACCGCCGCCACGCCCATGGTCAGGCCGATCAGGAACCTGGCCCCGATCAAGACGGGCAGGGTGTGCGCCAGGGCGCTGCCAAAGGCGCCGGCCACGAACAGGGCCGCCGTGGACATGAGCAAATAGCGCCGGCCAAAGAGGTCCGAAGCCTTACCCGCCATGATTTGACCGATGAACAGCCCGGCGCTCAACGAGCTGACCAGCACGCCCTGTTCCAGGTTGCTGAGCCCCCACTCCTTGGTGAGCAGCACCACCGCCCCGGCGATTATGCCCACGTTGTACCCGATTATCAGCGCTCCCGTCCCGGCCACCGTGGTTATGGCGTAGTAGACCAGGTTGCCCTTCTTGAGGGCCTGGGCCCGTTCGACGAACAGGCGCTGGATTCGCTCCAGGGCCAGGCCCCCGGTCTCCATGAAATTTTTTCTGAGGAACCATAGCCCGGCAAAGGCCACGATGGCGAAGATCAGATAGAACCCGGTGTCCTCCAACTCCCGCAGGAAAAACACCGCGCCCGAGGCGTTGACCATGGCGAAGAGCCAGTGCGCCGCCACGGGGATGCTCATGGCCGCCCCCCGGATGCGCTGGGGGAAGACCTCGGCCACGATCACCCAGAGCAGCGGACCCCAACTGAAGGAAAAGAAGGCGATATAGCTGGTGAGGCAGATCACGGCCAGGCGGCTGGAGATAAAAACATCGTGATCCAAAAAGCCCGATCCGGCCGCCAGAACGCTAAGGCTGAGGCCCATGCCCACCAGCCCGATGCGCAACAGCAGGCGGCGGCTGACCTTGTCCACCAGGGCCATGGCCACCAAGGTCATGACCAGGTTGACCAGGCTGAGCCCGATGGTGACCGCCAGGTTGGTGTCGGCCACGGCAAAGCCCTCATAGGTCAGGATGGTGGAGGCGTTGTAAAGAAAGGCGTTGATCCCCACGAACTGCTGGAAGAAGAACAGGCCCACCACGAAGAACAGGGCCAGGCGGATGGGCGGCGCGGCCAGGCGCATCCAGGCGTCCTCGGACTGATGGGACAGGGACTCCTTGAGGTCGCGGATGATGGCCTCCGCGTCCGGGTCGCCGATTTTCCGGAAGTTGATGCGGGCTTCTTCTTCGTCCCCCATGGAGAGCAGCCAGCGGGGCGACTCCACCAGCCACAGCGAGGCCATGCTCAAAAAAACGCCGGGCACGGTGCCGATGATCAGCATGTGCCGCCAGCTCTCCTGGATGCCCTGCAAAAAATAGGGGACCACGTAGGACAGCATGATGCCGAAGGTAATGCCTAGCTGGTTGACCGTCACCAGCCTTCCGCGCATACGAGCCGGCGCGATTTCGGCGATGTAGAGCGGCGCGACCAGGGAGACCGCGCCCAGGGCGACCCCCACCAAGGCCCGGCAGGCGATAAACGCCTCGGGCGAATTGATCATGGCCCCGGAGAAGCTGCCCAGCACGAACAGGGCGGCGGTGGCCATGATGCAGTCGCGCCGGCCGATGTGATCGGCCACTATCCCCACCAGGGCCGCTCCGACCACGGCCCCGATCAGGACGGCACTTACCGCGAGCTCTTCCTGTAGGGGGGTGAGCTTCCAGGCCACGTTGAGCTGGGGCAGCACGCTGGAGATGACCCCGGTGTTATACCCGAACAACAGGCCCCCGATGGAGGCGATGCAGGCCATGAGCCAGGCCATCTAGGCCACCGCCCGGCTGAAGAGGGAGGACCGTCGATAGTCCCGCAC
The DNA here is from genome assembly GCA_020444545.1 of Desulfarculaceae bacterium. NCBI lineage: Bacteria > Pseudomonadati > Thermodesulfobacteriota > Desulfarculia > Desulfarculales > Desulfarculaceae > Desulfarculaceae bacterium. The sequence continues at coordinate 210,827 of JAHLKT010000005.1, forward strand.
CGCCTCGATGACCCGGTCCTGCTCCTCCAGGGACAGTCCGTTGAAGACAGGCAAGGAGAGTTTGCGCGCTTGCAGGTCCTCGGTCATTGGGAGCTTGGCGTCCTGGTAAGCCGTGCGCCTAAGGGGCGTGTCCTGCTGGTGGGACAACTTGGAGTAGATCACCTCGCTCGGCAAACCCCGGGCGGCCAGGAAGGCCCGCAGCCCGTCCCTGGCCTCACGGTTGGCCAAGGTGATGGTGTATTGGTGCCAGGCATGGGCGGGCCGTCCCTGGGGCCGGGACAGGACCCCGGCCTGCTCCAGCTCTTGCAAGGCGTAGTCATAGCGGCGGGAGAGGACCAGCCGCCGGAAGTTGATCAGGGAGAGATAGGGCAGGCGGGCCAAGAGGGTGGCGGCCTGGAGGTTGTCGATCAGGCAGTTGAAGCCGAAGGCCAGGCGCTTGACCATTTTCCGTCCCGGCTCGAAACCGTGATAGGCGATCATGGCCGCCCTGGCTGCCAACTCGTGGTCGTCGGTCACCACGGCCCCGGCCTTGCCGCAGCCGGCGAAGTTCTTGTAGGTGTTGAAGCTCAAGGTGGCTAGATGCGCCTTTTTGCCGAGCCCGCTGACGCCTATGGCCTGGCAGGCGTCCTCCAGGAGCGCCAAGCCGTGTTGGTCAGCGAGCAGCCGTAGGGCGTCCAGGTCGGCCCGGCCGCCGTAAAGGTCCACTGGCAGGATGACCCGGGTGCGCGGGGTGATGGCCCGTTCCACGCTCACGGGGTCCAGGTTGTGGGTGCCTTCCCGGACGTCGGCCAGAACCGGGGCGGCCCCGATAGCCAGGACCGCGTTCTCGGTGGCCGCGAAGCTGTTGGCCGGGATGATCACCTCGTCGCCGGGGCCAACCTCCAGGGCCAACAAGGCCACCGTGAGGGCGGCGGTGCCGCTGGCGCAGAGGATGACGTGGCTCACCTCCAGAAATTCGCCCAGATGGCCGGCCAGGGCCTCGATCTCCGGGCCGTAGATGCAGGCGCCCCGCCGGATGCAATCGGCCGCCGCCGCGATGCAGGCGTCCTGCTCCTCGTCGCGCAACATGCGTTCGAAGGGCTCGAACTCAAAAGGCCCCGGCCCGGGGCTTGGCGGGAAAAGCCCCTCCACCCAGCGGGCTCGGCCGCCATCCGGGATATCCTGGAAATAGGCTGCCAGCTCGCGGTTGGCCAGAACCTCCGTGAAGGTGGGTGCCTGGGGCCGGGCCTTGGATTCACGGGCCTCACTCATCCACTCATATAGCGCGTGCAAGCCGTCGCTGCGGCCGTTGCAGGTTACTGGGAGCATGCTTGGCCCTTCGCGTTCCAGACGAATCGATGCAACAAGGCGTCTGGCATGACGCCCTCCTTTTGGCATAGGGCCGTTATGGCGGCCTCGTCGGACGCGCCCGCCAGGAGCGCGGCCACCCCGTTGGCCAGTAGCACGGCATAGAGGCCGGCGGCCTTGGCCCCCCGCAGGTCGGTGGCTGGGCTGTCTCCCACCACCGCGGTGTCGGCCTTGGGCAACCCCGGCAATTGGGCCAAGGCGCGCTGGTAGATTCCGGGGAGAGGCTTGCCGTAACGATAGACCACCCCGCCGAGCTCTTCGTACATCAGGGCGATGCTGCCGGCGCAGGGAGTCAAGGAGCCGTCCGGGCCCGCGTAACCCAAATCGGGATTGGCGCAGTAAAGGGGCAGGCCGCGCTCGATGGCCTCGTTCCACGCGCCGGCATAGTCACCGGGGTCGGGCCGCTGATCGTCCAGTCCGGTGACCAACAGGAAATCCGCCCGCCCCAGTTCGTGGGTCACCGCAAAACCCAGCCCGTCCAGCAGGCCGGAGCGGTCCTGGGGGCCGATGTGCATTAGGCGGCTCCCGGCTCGCTCTTGCCGGGCGATGGCCTCCCTGGTGATCTCCCCGGAGGTGGTCAAGCCGTCATAGAGCTCCGGGGAAATACCCAACTCCGCCAGCTCGCGGGCCAGGACCGCCTCGCTGGAAGGGGTGTTGGAAACCAAGAGCACCCGGCGGCCGCTTTTTTTCAGCTCCCGCAGGCCATCCACCGCGCCGGGGTAGGGCGTGGAGCCGTCGTGCAGAACCCCCCAGACATCGATGACCATGGCCTTGAATGGGGCGGCAAGTTCCGCGAGGTCGGGGAAGCTCCTCACAGGCGGATCTCGCGGCTCTGCATCTGGTATTGCTGGGACTTGAATTGTTCAAAACCCGGTATCCGTTTGATGATCCTGCGCCAGTTGGGGTTGTCGCGCTTATTGAAGCGGTCCAGGGCGTGGGAGCTTTCGCTGTCTTGATGAAGGCACTCGATACCCGGCAGGTAGCGGGGTGTGGCGCCCCCCAGAGTGATCATGCGGTAGGCGAAATCGATGTCTTCATAGCCCCAGACACCGTCGAACGCCTCGTCGAAGCCCCCAATCCGCATGGCGGTGGATTTCCGGTAGATCATGTTGCAGGTATGAAAATAGGCCCAGGGGTGTTCGGAATCGACGAGCCGCTGGAGGTAAGGCAGCCGCCGGTCCACGACCTTGCGGTAATTAGCCGGGCTGGCCACTTGGGGAAGCGCATCAAAGTCCACCCGCCCGGCAAGGATGTCTTCATCGCTGTATCCGCCCAAATCCACGAATTTCCGCAGCCCGGTGACCATGGGGTTTTGCCGTCCGGTCCATTCGAGGTAAGCCGCGATGCGGGACAGGTAGCCGGGTATGGGAACGCAGTCGGAGTCGAGGTTTATGATCCATTCCCCGTGGGCCAGCTGTAAGCCCAGGTTGCGCGCCCGGCTGGTGGCCCTGGGGTGGGGCAGGCGAGGCTGGCGAATCAGGTACAGTTCCAGGCGGTTGACATATTTGCGGTAGACCGCATCTATGTCTTCTTCAAAAGAATTGTTATCCGCCAAAAAAACCTCGAACTCCGGCCCCTTCAGGTTCAAGCAGAGGCCTGCCAGGGTTTTCTTTAGCAGGTCAATGTCGTTGTGGCATGGCAAGACAAAAGAAAACATGGGGAACCTCCATCAAGCGGACCCGGGGCGGTGATAAAGGGAGGGTGCATTTTCGGCCAAGTGCCGGCCCAGACGATGAGCCAAGGCCATGATCGTCAGGGTTAGATGCTTTTCCGGCAGTTTGGGGATCACGCTCCCATCGCAAACATAAAGGTTGGGGTGGTCGAAACAGCGCAGGTCGGCGTCCACCACCCCCTGGCTGGGCCCGGCGGCCATGCGCGCCGTGCCCGCGTAGTGGATGCCCAGCCCGGCGGCGGCTCCTTCCTTGAGGATCACCGTGGCGGACGCCTTCTTGAGAAGTTTTTCGCCCAGGTCCAGCATGGCCTGCTTCATGGCCTTTTCCCGGGCCGACTCGCGGTAAACCACCTCCACCTGCGGCACGCCGAAAGCATCGGTTCGTTGGGAGGGAATCACGCGATTGCCGGACTCGTCGTCCGCCGGCGCGAAAAAGGCCAGAGTGGCGTAGCTTCTGAAGAGCTGCTTGGCCAGCCAGGGTTTTAAAGCCGGGGGGCATTTCTTGAGCCAGGGAAGGTACAAGGGAATGGACGGCAACTGGTGCACGAATTGCCCCAGGCAGGGAAAGCTCTCCCCGTCCGGCGTCCTGGCTTTGGCCAGCACCAGTAGATGATCGCCATAACCCTGGGGGTATTTTTTTCGTGAGCCCCACAGGCGCCACAGCGAGGTGCTCAGCAGAACCTTGGGGTTGTCCTGTAGGCCTTGGCCCAGCAGCCCCGACGAGTTGGCCGGCCCCTGGGGGGAATGGCCGTTGGCGGTGTTGAATAGAATGCGCGGCGTTTCCAGCGCGCCGGCCGACAGGACATAGGCCTTAGCCCTGACCACGTCCCCTTCGCCGGTGCGCGGGTCTATCACCCGCAGGCCGCGCACCTCACCGCCGAGGGCGTCGTATTCCAGCCCCACCGCCTTGCTATTGAGACGTAGGGTGAAACGGCCCGAGTCCTTAATAGCGGGCAGCAGATGAGACGAGAACTTGTACACCGAATGGTAGGGGCAGCCTGAAATGCAGCCGCCGGTGTCTTGGCATCGGTTCGGTTGCTCCGGCCGGGTTTCCACCGCCTTGCGGTTGGGGATGACCCGAACGCCGTACCCCCGCACTTTGCCCGCCGCCGTGCGAAAAAGCCGGTCGGGCGGCCGCAGCTCCTTGGGCGCCATGAATTCGCCGTCCGGGATGTCCGGCAGGTCTTCGCGGGTGCCGCACACTCCCACGATCCGCTCCACCGCGCGGTAGTGCTCCTCCAGATCAGAGTAGCTCAGAGGCCACCCGGTGAAGTCTCCGGGCGCCAACCTTACGGACACGCCGTTCCAAAGGTTGGTCAGGCCATCCAAGGCGAAAATCTGAAATTGCCGGAAGGCGTCCGGTTCGGCCGGATGGGACGAAAGCATCTCCGGTTTGGAATAGAGCTGATGCTCAAAGGCAAACCCATGCGGGTCCAACGGAAGGGGGACATCGGATTTCAGGCCGAAGTCGATCGAGTTGCCCGGCGGGTTTATCCGGGTGAAGTAGTCCTCAGGCAGGGCGTCGCCCTGTTCCACCGAAATCACCCGCATCCCCGCTTGGACCAGGGTATGGGCCAGAATGCCACCGCCGGCTCCGGTGCCAACAACACAGATGTCATATGGTTCAGCGTTCACCGGAAATACCCTTATATGCTTCCGGAGTGGAGAAATAGATGAATTCCAGGAAATCCTGGAGCAGGCTGAATTGCTCTTTCATCCGGGGGTCGGCGCGAAACGAGCGGGGACTGACAGGTCCCTTTCGGTACACTTTGGCCATGGTCTGGGAAATTTGGTGGTGACCCGCCGCGATCCGGTCGATGTCCTGCTCATATCTGCTCAGCACTCGGCGGTAAGGGCTCGCCGCGATGAGCATCCGGAGGAGTTCGCGTCTATTCTGTGGAGACAAAGCAAGGTCCAATGCATACCCCTTGTGCCCGGCTGCTGCTCTTCGCTCGGCTGAAGACATCAGTCCCAGGCAATCACGGTAGGCCTACACCCCTCTGTAATATCGCCTCCTCCTATGTTCAATTGTGAAGGCATTTGTAATTTCAAACAAGGCTGAACGGTCACGGGCCATTTTTGCCGCATAATTATTGATTTTATGTAAAATCAATAATTATATTGGGCGTTTGTCCCACCCGGCCTCGACGAATATCTCGGAGGGGGAATTCCTGTCTAGGGGAGGTTGAGCAGCCGGCAGATTTTAGGATAGGCGCAATACCAGAAATGGGTATGCTGGTGCGGTTCCGGCTATGGTCTATTCGGCAAAAAGGGGCAGTAATGGGCCCAATAACCGTTGCGGGGCCTGCACCTCGTGCAATAAATGGTGCAATGTCTCCCTTGAATAGTGGACCGTAGGGTCAAGTTGCACCTGCCGGCTTCTCCTTAAACCGAAGGCACCATCGTCAAAATTTAAAGGCGCAAATGCAAGTGATCCAGCCCAGGTTTTTCGGGCACCGAGTGAAGCGAGCAAATTGCTTGACGGAGGTGATACATGACAACGCAGAAGAATCAAAAGCGGGTAATCAGGAGGTACTATACTGCGGGATGACGTCACAATATTACCTAGCCAAAACCTCAAACTAAAACTTTTTAAAAAAGACCAAATCCTCCCTTTTGAGCGGAACTACTGATTTGAGGTGACATCCAGGGCCAACTAAAACCTTTGCCGGGCGATCCTGCCAAGGGAGTTTCGTTTATTAAAACATAATACCGGTATCGCCATCTATGATCAGAAACATCGGATCGGCTGATAAAATTAACAATAACGGGGCAGTAGGGTGCTTCTGGGATGCAAGCTGGCCTTGGAGTTTCCTTGTAAGTTATCCTGAAATGCATTATACAATTTAAACGTGTTTACCACCCCTCAAACGTTGACGCCTTCATGAGCACTCCTCTGTTCTCGATCATCACCCCGACCCTGAATCGGGCTCACACCATTAAAGAGGCGGTGAGGAGTGTCATGGATCAAAATTTCCAATCATTTGAGCACATCGTGGTCGACGGCTGCTCCACGGACAATACTTTGGAGGTTTTGGCGGAGTTTCCCCACCTAAAAGTCATCAGCGGACCGGACCAGGGCCTGTGGGACGCCCTCAACAAGGGGATCGCCCTAAGCCGAGGTGAAATCGTCGGGCACTTAAACAGCGACGACCGCTACTTGCCTGGCGCCTTCAAAAAGGTGGCCCGCGTTTTGAGCGATGATCCCGGGGCCGGGGCGGCCTGCGGCGGGGCGGAGATATTCCAAACCGGACCCAACGGCGACAGGGTGCTGTACCGCTACAACCGCCCTGGCCTTAAAGAAATGCGGCTTAGCGACATCACACGCTATGTGCCCATTACCAACGCCCGTTTTTTCCGCAAGGAGGTATACAAAAAAGTCGGTTTTTATAACCAGGGCTATCCCCTGGCGGCTGACCGCGAGTTTTTCCTCCGGGTATGGCTGGCCGGCATAAGAACCGCCCAGGTCCGGGGCGTGGTGTATCAGTACCGCTGGCACAGGGGATCGCTCACCATAAAGGGCTCAACCGGCCTGACCAACCTGGCCCGGGGCGATTACCTGAAGTTATGCGCTTCCTTTTTGGCAAAGCCGGATTTGCCGGAAGAGGTGCGAAAGGAGCTTCTCAACTGGCGTGCCTGGGAATTGATCTGCCAATCACTTAGCCAGCTGAAGGAGAAGGGCGGCAGGCAGGCACTGGCTTCGTTTTGGCGGGCCATAAAGACCGACCCGGCCGCGCCGCTGCGTTTTGCCGCTGTGGGCCTGGCGCGGCTGCCCGGCAGGGGAAAGCGGGGCCACGATGCCGCCTGAACCCACGGTCAGCGTGGTCATCCCGGCCTACAACATGGCCGGGAGCCTGCCCCGGGCGATCAAGAGCGTGCTGTCCCAGACCTACTCCGACCTGGAGCTGATCGTGGTGGACGATGGCTCCCGGGACGATCCGGCCGGCGCCATGGCGAAGATCGCCGATCCCAGGCTGCGGATGATCCGGCTCAAGGCCAAGCAAGGCGCGGCCCATGCCCGCAACACCGGAGCCCAGAGCGCCTCGGGGCGCTTGCTGGCCTTTTTGGACGCGGACGATTACTGGCTGCCGGAAAAGCTACAAGCCCAGATGAAGTGCTTGGAAGCCGCTCCGCAAAGGGCCCGGGCCTGCTGCACCGGCTATCTCTACTGCCGGCCCCCGGCGGCCGAAAGGGAGGTGCGCCTGCCAAACCTGGGGGACGGCTGGCTGAGGCGCTTTTTGGATGTCTGCCAGGTGAGCCCGGGCAGCACCCTGTTGGTGGAGCGCGAGGTGTTTCTGTCCCTGGGGGGCCTGGACGTGGACCTGGAGCGCTTCGAGGACTGGGACTGGCTTTTGGCCTATTGCTCCCAGTACCAATTGGAAGTGGTCAGCCGTCCTCTCGCGGTGGTGGAAAACAGTGGGTGGCCATCACCGGAGACGGTGTTGGCCGCGGGGGAAATGATACTGGCCAAAAAATCAGAGTTCTTGAGGACCTCCCTGGGAGACGAAGCCATCAGGCGTCTTGCATCTTCGGTTCAGATAGAGGTGGCAATAGCCCACATCAAGGCCGGAAGACATCTGGCTGCGGCCGGCAGCCTTCTCCAGGCCGGGCAGCGGTCTCCGGGCAGGCTGATGGATTTTATCTTGCACGCCCTGAAGTGGCGCTTGCGCTAGCAGCGCATTATTGCTTATGGGCCAGGAAGGAAAAGAGACGCCCCGGTGTATGCTCCCGCTTGGAGCGCAAAAGGTTCAGGCGGCGGCATAGCCAAGGGCCCACGGTGAGCCGTTCAGCGGTCATGCATGTCCCAACCAGCGTTGAATGCACTTGCAGGGTAGGAAGGCCTGGGGGGCAGCAGCCGAAAGCGGGCCTGCGGCTGGAACGCAACCGTTCCTCGGAGTAATTTTGCCTGTCTTGTCATTGAAGATCTCCAAGGCCTTTCGGACGCCTTTGTTCAACAACTGGAACCATTGTTTATAAAGTGACAAGGTTGGATGTAGGTATGTATATCGTCATCTAATTTGGCACAGAAGATGCTGTTCTTCTAAGTCGTAGAGTTTGGTCCCCTCCGGCATCGGGCTGTTTACGTTATACCACTTCCGCCTGGCCATGGTCTTGCTCTTGAGCTTGGCCCGGTATTCCAGGATTGAGTTCTTCCCGCCATAGTAAACATAGTCCGGCGTCACGTTGCCCAGGGCCTCGTGACACCGCCTGGTGTTGTAGTAATCGACGGATTTTCCTGTTTCCTCTCTCAAGGCATTTGGAGGCTCCCATACCATCAGGTTGATCTGCTTCTTGAAAGAGCGGTGGTAGCGCTCGATCTCGCCGTTGGTCTGAGGATGGTAGGGGGAGGCCAGGATATGGCCCAGGCCCTGAACCGCCTTGAGTGCCTAGGGGCGGCCCCTGTGTATTTTAATTGACAAAATGTCTATTAAATATTATTTGTCTTTCCCAGAAAGCGAGAAATCATGTACGACTTCTCGGTGATTAAAACTCTCCGCAGGAAGCGGAATCTCAGCGCCGACGAGTTGGCGGCAAGGTCTGGACTGACCCGGGCCACGGTGACCAAGATGGAGGCCGGGGAGGGCAACCCCACCGCGGCTACCCTGCACGCCCTGGCCCAGGCTCTGGGCATGAGTGGCAGCCAACTCATGGGCCTGGCCGAGAACGAGGGATTGCGCCGCCCGGAGGTCAGCCGGGTGCGCCGGGCCCATTACCAGGGGCGGCGCTACCGCCTGGGCAGCCTGGAGTTCTTTCAGCTTAGCGCCGAGGCGGGGCACACCCTGCAATTCGACACCTCCTGGCACGAGGACACCGGCGAGGTGATCCTTTTGCTGCACGGGCGGCTGTTGTTGCAGGTGTCGGAGCAGGAGCATGAATTGCGGCCCGGTCAAGCCATCGGCTTCAAGGCGCTGCACGAGCACCAACTGCGGGTTCTGGAAGATTCCGAGCTGGTGATAATCCACCACAGCTTGATCTAATAGCGGCGCCGAACGCCGCCTAGCAAGGCCATGAAGGTCGGCCCCTGAAGAGGGGGCCCACCGTCGTGGCCTTTTTTTATTGAGGAGCATCGTAATGGACTTTCAACCTATGGACCGAGAAATGGCTTTTGTGCTGCCGGTGGTGCTGGTTTCCACCCTCAGCTCCCAGGGAGTGCGCAACCTGGCCCCTTATTCCAATTTCACTCCCTTGCTGCGCTCCACGGACATGATCATGCTGGCTTCCTGGCACCGCCGGGACACCCTCAAAAACATCAGGGCCAACGGCGAATTCGTGGTCAGCGTGCCCAGCGTGGACATGGCCGACAAGATCATGCCCACGGCCATGCACTACCCGCCGCATGTGGACGAGTTCGTTCAGGCGGAGTTGGAGCCGCGCCCTTCTTCTTTGGTTGCCCCTCCCGGGGTGGAAGGGTGCCTGGCCTGGTTGGAGTGCCGCTTGGCCAAACAGTACGTGGAGAAGTCCTACGTGCTGGTGGTGGGGCAGGTGCTGCGCATGGAGGTGGAAGACAGCCTGGTCAACGAGCGCGGTGGCCTGGACCTGGAAAAGGCCCGGCCCTTGCTGGCCAGCCTGGACCAGCAAGGGATGCGTTGGGCCACTGCCACCGACCTGGGCAAAGGCGAGCCCTATGGCGCCATGTTCCCCGGCGGGCAGGACCCCTTGGCCCAGCGTAGACGCCAATAGGCCGGAGGGTTTGTATTCACCTGTTTACCATTTCTAGCCATAAGGATTGTTCGTCATGAGTGCCAAACGCCTAATTGCCTGTGCGTTTATTTTGTCCTTTTGCCTGTGCCTTCCCGTGGCCGCCGGGGCCCAAACCACCGCTGACAAGCCCGCTTCCTCATCACCGTCCGATACACGCGGACAGGTGCAAAAGCTGGATGAGGTGGAGGTAACCGCCAGCTTTCCCGGAGCGGCCGACGAGGCCATGGGGCAGTCGATGGTGCCCAGCGAAGAGTTGGAGGTGCCCATAATCTCCGGCACGGTTTTGGAGCCGCTAAGCCACCAATCAGGCCTGCAGGTGATGGGCACTTCCCTGCTGGGCGGCAAGCAGGCCGAGGTGCGCCTGCGAGGCTTTGACCAATGGCGCTACCGGGTGATGCTCGACGGCATGCCCATGCAGCGGGACGGCTCCTATGGCCGCGGAGCCATGGATTGGAGCCTGATCGCCCCGGAGGAAATTCAGAGCATAACGATCTTTCGCGGCTCCCTGCCGGCCAAATACGGCAATGCTCCCGGCGGCCTCATAGAAATAGTCAGCCAGCAGCCCAGCGAGGAATCCAAGAGCCAGGTGAGCGCCCAATACGGCTCGTTGGGCACCTGGAGCGCCAGCGCCAGCAACCGTTGGAAAGCCGGGCCGGTGGGCTGGGCCCTGTCCGCCCGCCAATATGAGACCGACGGTTATCTGCGCAACAATTACGCCGACAACTTCAATTTCAACGGCAACCTGACCTTTGATCTGCCCTGGCAAATGCAGGCTGGGGTGGGGCTGTTGTATTCCAAGGGCACCACCGGCATGCCGGTGTACAACCGCAAGGACAGCCCCTATTACAACTCCGGCAAGCCCAACGCCGACCAGGAAGAGTTAGGTGGCCCGGGCATTTCCTCCCGCCTGATAAACGGGGTCTACGCCTGGGGCGACAACAGCGAGATCAAGGACACCAGCAGCTTTGTCAACGCCTTTATAATGAAGAAGTTCGAGGGCGGCCACGCCCGCTTGCGGGGCATGCTGTGGAACGAGGAAACCACGGAGAAATTTTATGATGCCGCCGACAGCGGCAAGAAGATCTACGAGCGTGACTCCACTCCCGAGGATAACAACTGGCAGCTTCTGGGCGATGTGGTCTACACCCTGGGAGCACATACCCTGGAGGTGGGCGGCGAGACCCGCACCTACGGCTGGGGCGACCAAAGCGTGCCCTACATCAACCGTTCTTACTTCACGCCGGCCATCAACTATTTCAGCTTCGTGAGCGAGGGCTTTGAGGGCCAGCCCAACTGCTTGCACTACAGCGCCCTGTACGCCCAGGACACCTGGAAGGCCCTGAGCAACCTGGATGTGGAGTTCGGGCTGCGCGGCGAATGGTTCGATGCCGATGAGATAGACCCCGCCGCCTTTGGTTTCCCGGCCACCGCCGTGCCCACCTCAATGTCCGAAAGCAACCTGGACCCCCGCCTGGCGGTGCGGCTGCGCCCCTGGGAAGATGGCGAACTGGGGCTGCGTCTGGGCGTCACCCACCGCTACCCCAACTCGCCGGAGTACTTCTGGTGGTATCTCAACCGGGGCAGCGGCTTTTTCAACACCGACCTGAGCCCGGAGCGGGCGATGCAATACGAGCTGGGGTTTGAGCAGAAGTTTGCTCAGAGGGCAAGCCTGGCGTTGCGCGGATATTACTACGATGTCAGCGACTACATCTCCTCCACCACCGTCCCCGGCGTGGGCACCGTGGTCTATAACATCGACGAAGTGAAGATATACGGCGGCGAGCTGGAGGGAGTGCTGGCCCTGCCCTGGAACTTCAGCCTCTGGGCCAACCTGACCCTGCAAAAGGCCGACAAGAGCGGCGACCCCTGGGACGTGGACAACCAGGCCAGCAATCAGCTTTCCAACTTCCCCGAGGTGATGGCCAACCTTGGCCTGGACTACCGTTGGGGCGAGTTGCTCAGGGCCGGAGTGTCCATGAACTACGTGGGGCCGCGCGACTACATGAAGGGCACCCAAGCCACGGAATTAGACTCCTACGTGCTGGTCAATTGCTACGCGACCTACCGCTTCCTCAAGACCTCCTGGGGCACCTGGGAAGCCCTGTTCAGCGCGGCCAACCTGCTGGACCAAGACTATGAACTGGAAACCGGCTACCCCATGCCCGGCCTTACGGTCATGGGCGGCCTGCGCTTCCTGTTCTAATAAGGAGTACATTTGATGAAAACCAAAGCTCTCCTTCTTATTATCTTGAGCGTTATCTTGTGCGCCGCTCCAGCCTGGGCCGCAAACGACGCCGTAGCTGACCTAACCCAACAAGCAGTGTCCCTGGCCACCCAGCGTTTGGGAGCTCTGGACAAGCCCGCATCGGTGGCCTGCCTCACCAACGCGGGCTACGCCACCTATAAGAACCAAAGCACCTTACCCCTGTACGACGAATTGGCCCGTCTGACGGCCATCAGCCCCGGCCGGGGCAACCTGCTGGTGAGGCCTGGAGCGCCGCAAGAGGCGCTGTATCTCATGTTCCTTAAAAAGGACGGTCCCGACAAGTTGATGATGACCTTCCTGACAGATCGGGGCGGCACCCTCACCGCCGGCCCGGCCATGAACATTCACGTGGGGGTGGGCACCTCTTTCAAACCCTTTGGCAAGGCGCTGGGGCCGCATGCTTTCAATCTGGTTACCTTGGCCAACGGCTGGGCAATGGGCTTGCCTCACGACCTCATGCGCGCCGCCCTGAGGCACGGCCACCTATGCTGCGGGGTGACCACCGGCTATTTCACCGCGCGCTATATCGCCGAGCACATGCCTCTGAAGCCGGGACAGCGCTACGTGTACATCGGAGCGCCGGCCTGGTGCCAGGATGACTACATCACCGACTACCTGCGCATAACCCCCGGCACCCACGGCTACCTGACCATGAGCTACCCCTGGTCAAGGCCCTGGAAGAGCGAAGGGCGCACTTACCGGAACCTGGGCGGGGTGGTGATCCGCTGGGACCCCAAGGCCCAAAAGGGGCGGGCCTGGGTGCTGTCTTTTGATTGGCACTTCGACGCCTTTCGCCAATACCTGGGAAAGCCGAAGCTGAAGCTGGATTGGCGAAGCATGCCCTGGCTGCACACGGAATGCGACCGCTGGTTCATGACCAAACTGGACCAACCCGGGTATTTCGTCTCGGTGATAAAAAGCGTTCCCATCCAAGACAAAGCGCAGTTGGAGGGCCTGACCCGCCTGGGAGCCAACCCCTTGCAGGTCTTACTGGGCCCGGACCCGTCTTGGCCTGGTGAATAGGGGCAACAACCTTGAAATGAGTTGGGGGTGATCAGGCCGACCAGGCCTGATCACCTTGCAAGATACGGGGAAACATGGTGCCGCGCCTGGCCTAGGCCGGGAGAGGCTGCTTTCGGGCCGGTCCGCTCAGGCCGGCTTCCACTCCCTCATGCAATCCACCATCTGCCCGGCCAGCAAGGGCCAGGCCACGCTTTGGGCCACGTAGCGCATGGCTCCGGCGGATAGCCGCCCGTAGAGTTCCGGGTCCCCGGCCAGGCGCGCGATGGCTTCGGCCAAGGCCGGGGCGTTCACTCCCCGGGCCAGCAGGCCGGTCTGGCCGTCAAGCACCTGCTCGCGCAGGCCGCCCACCGGCGTGGCTACCACGGGCAGGGCGTGGGCATAGGCCAAGGGCAGCACCCCGGACTGGCTGGAGGAGGTGTAGGGCGCCACCAGGATATCGCCGTGCTGGATTATGCGGGACACCTCCTCCGCGGCCAGCCAGCGGTTGATCACCGTGGCCCCCAGATTGTCCAGGGCCGCCGTCTGGCTCTGGGTCAGGCGGCCTTGGCCCGCGACCACCAGCTCCAGGCGTGGCTGCTCGAGGCGCAGCAGGTTCATGGCCTCCAGCAAAAGGTCCAGCCCCTTGTAGGTCAGGATGCGCCCGAAGAACAGCACTCGCAGGGGACGCTTCCGGGGCATGGAGCGCGGCTCCAGGGAAGGCTTGCCGTAAAAGAAGGGCCCGTGGGGTATCACCTGGATGCTCCCGGGCGCGAGGCCGAAGTGTTTCACCGCCTGGTCCCGCACGTAATTGCTCAGGGTGACCACCGCGTCGGCGGAGCGGGTTTCTCGCCGCAGGAGCCGCGCCCGGACCAGGTCGCGCTCGCCGGGGTGCAGCAGGGCGTCGTGCAGCACCAGGAGGCGGCGCGCCCCGCTGGCGCGCACCTGGCCCAGCATGAAATTGTCCCAGAGGTGGGTCATGGTGGTGCATACCCAGTCAAAGTTCTCGCGGCGCAGATAGCGGCCAAAGGAGGAGCGTAGGCGGGGCAGGCGGAGGCAGGCGCGCAGGGCGCTGAAATGGTCGGTGTAGGTGTCCACGTCCCAACCGGGCAGGCCCAGGTCTTGCGAGGCCCGCCAAAGCTCGGATTGCCGCGACAGCGAGAGGTACACCTCCAATGAGGGAAGGGCCGCCATGGCCTTGGCCATTTCGTAGGTGTACATGGGCCCGCCGCCTCTGCGGCCCCAATGCCACAGCAGCAGCTTCATGAGCGGTCCTCGGCGGCGCGGGTCATGAGGGCAGCTCCTTGCGCCCGTGGGAGAACAGCCCGTCCCATATCCCCAGGGCCGCCTGGGGCCGCCCTTGCAGAGCCCGGCGGACCAGGCGCGCTCCGGCGCTAAGGCCCAGGGGCAGCCAGGGCAGGGGGGCGTGCTTGGCGAAAAAACGCGACGAGCCGTAGGTGTAGAGCCGGTGCCAGGCCCGCTCGTTGTCCCCCAGCGCGGCGGCGTGCTGATGCTCCACCAGCGACTCCGGCGCCACGGCCAGCCGCCAGCCGGCCCGGCGCAGCCGCCAGCTCAGGTCCGCGTCTTCCCAATAGAGCGGGAAGCCGGGGTCCAGCAGACCCACCCGGGCCAGAGCCTCGGCCCTGAGCAGCAGGCTGCCGCCGCACAGGTAGTCCGGGCCTTGCCCGGAGGGCGGCGCGCTCAGGTGGCGGGAGCGCCCGGTGAGCAGGCTCACGTTGCCCCCGCCCCAGGCCTGCACCCGGCCGCCGCCGGCCCAGAGCAGCACCGAGGCCGCCGCGCCCGCTTGGGGGTCGTCCTCCAGGGCGCGCAGCAAGGCAGCCAGGGCCCGGGGCCGGGCCACCGCATCGGGGTTGAGCAGCCAGACCGCCTCCGCGCCCTGGTCCAGGGCCGCTTGCAGGCCCAGGTTGGCCCCCTGGGCAAAGCCGCCGTTATGCGGCGCGGCCAAAAGCGTCGCCTGGGGAAAGCGCTCCTTGATGGCCTGGGGCGATCCGTCGCGGGAGGCGTTGTCCACCACCACGATCCGGCCGGGAGGCATGGTTTGCCCTTGCAGAGACCCCAGGCAGTCCAGCACCTGGGGCAGGCCGTTGTAGTTGACCACCACCGCCCACACGGCTTCCGCTCTCATTTTTTGCTTGGAGCCCACGATACGGCGCTTAATAAAGATGCTTTGCCAAGGGCACTGGGGACCACCCGCAAACGATACAGTGATGATTTAGATGCACATAGCCGTGGCCGCGGCAGTGAATTAGCCCTATTATACATAAAATGTAAGCTCTCAACCGCAGAACGCCCCTAACGGCGAATTCAGGGAATCCACTACGAGGCCATGAACCAACTCCCGCACAAAGAGCCTTCCGAGGAGATGATCAGCCTGGGCGGTCTGGGCGTGAGCCGGGGGTTGGTGGTGTGGCTGCTCTTTCTCACCCTGGCCCTGGCGCTGCTGGAGGGCATGGGCCTGGGGATGCTCCTGCCGGTGCTGGCCTACATGCGCGGGGGCGGGCTGCCCGCGTCGGGTCCCCTGGGCGATCTGCTGCAAGGCGCCTTGGGGTGGCTGACCGCCTGGGGCCGGGGCTGGGACTTGGCCGGGCTCCTGGTGATCACCCTGGGGGTCATCGTCCTGCGCTACTTCGTCAACTACCTGCGCGACGTGCGGCTCATGCGCATGCAGCTTTCCATCACCCGTCTGCTGCGCGAGAAGCTGGTGGCCGCCCTGGTGCGCTCGGACCTGGGCTACCTGCTGTCGCGGCGCAGCGGGGAGCTGCTCTCCACCCTGACCTTGGAGACCGACCGGGCCGGGCAATCGGCCTCGGCCCAGGTGAGCATCATCACCTCCCTGATCCTCATCGCGGTGTACCTCGCCATTCTCTTGATGATCTCGCCCCTGCTCACCGTGTGCACCTTCCCCATCCTGGGCCTGGTGGCCCTGGTTATGCGCTGGCAGAGCAAGAAGGCCCGCGCCCTCACCGAGGCGGTGAGCGAGCAGAACCTGCGCCTGGGCGACCAGGCCGCGGAGCTCTTGGGAGGCATGGCCCGCATCAAGATGCGCAACCAGGAGGCCGAGACCG
Organism: Desulfarculaceae bacterium; assembly: GCA_020444545.1. Classification (NCBI taxonomy): domain Bacteria; kingdom Pseudomonadati; phylum Thermodesulfobacteriota; class Desulfarculia; order Desulfarculales; family Desulfarculaceae; species Desulfarculaceae bacterium. The sequence continues at coordinate 226,899 of JAHLKT010000005.1, forward strand.
AGCGCAGGCTCTCGGAAACGGTGGGGCGCATCTTCCAGGGCATGTACCGCCTGGACCGCATGCGCCTGGGCGTGGAGATTTCGGCCCACCCCCTCATGGCCGCGGCCGGGCTGCTGGTCATCCTCTTGGCCGTGGTGGCCGCGGACCTGGACCTGGCCGCCACCGGGGTGTTCCTGTTCGTGCTGGTGCGCATGGCCCCCCAGGTCTCTCTGCTGATCAACCTCTGGGCCCTGCGCAACGCCTGCCTGGCCAGCCTGCGCCGGGTGAGCGGTTTGTTGGCCATGGCCGACGAGCAGCGTGAGCACCTGGGAGGCGAGCGCGAAACGCCGGCCCCGGGCGAGAGCATCGAGTTCGAGGACGTCTGGTTCGCCTATCCCGGACAAGAGGGGCGGGGCTTTGCCTTGCAGGGAATCGGCTGCCGCATCCCGGCCAACAGCCTCACCGCCGTGGTGGGGCGCTCGGGCGCGGGCAAGACCACCCTGGTCAGCCTGATCAGCGCCTATCGCCTGCCCAGCCGGGGCCGGGTGCTCCTGGACGGGCACCCCCTGGAGAGCTACCGCCTGGCCGCCCTGCGCAAGGGCATGGCCTTCGTGGATCAGGTGCCGTTCTTCTTCAACGACACCATCCGCGAGAACCTCAATTTCGGGGTGGAGCCGCCCCTGGATGACGCCGCCTTGAAGCGGGTGCTCGTCGACAGCGGGAGCTGGGAGTTCGTCAGCCACCTGGACCAAGGCCTGGACACCCTGGTGGGCGAGCGCGGCTCGCGGCTATCCCAGGGCCAGAAGCAACGCTTGGCCATCGCCCACGCCCTGGCCGTGAACGCCCGGGTGCTCGTCCTGGACGAGCCCACCAGCGCCCTGGACCAGGCCTCGGAGCAGATCATCGCCCGCACGGTGCGCGAGCTGGCCTCGCGCATGACGGTGATCGTCATCGCCCACCGCCTTGAAACGGTGCGCCGGGCGGACAATATCCTGGTGCTGGAAGACGGCAGGCTGGTGGCCCAAGGCGGCCACGAGTCGCTCCTGGCCCAGAGCCCCCAATACAACGAGCTGTTCGGAAGCCGCTGAGGCGCTCAGCCTTTCTTGGGCAACAGGGCGCTGAGGCGCACCTGCACCGCCTTGAGCAGATGCCGAAGGGCCAGGTGGCGGCCCAGGAAGCGGCGCAGGCGGATCTGCCAGCCGGGCATGGTGGCGGTGCCCTGGGGAAGGGCCTCGGGCAGGTTAAGGGCCGGGCGGGGTTCCAGGGAGTCCCAGTGGATCAGCCCGCGCATGATCGCGTCCCAGGCCATGACCAAAGCCATGGCCTTGGAGATATCGCCGTCGGTGTCCGGGTCGGAGCGCATGGCCATCTGCTCCTGGGCCCGGGCCAGGTAGGCCGCGAAGTCGAAGCTGGCCGGGTCGCCGGGGTACACGTCGCTCAGGGCGTAGTCGAGCTGCCGAGCGATGAGCTGGCGCAGGTCGCGGTAGTTGCGGTGATGGATGTGCGGCCCCTGGCCGGGGATCACCTCGTACAAGCGCCCCGGGCCGCTGGTGACCTGCGGCGGGGTGTGGTGGGCGTCGGGCCAGAGCACCATGCCTTTTCTGAACAGGCGCACCTGGTAGTCCGGGTGGCGACCCCCGCCCAGCATGACCTGGTCGCCCAGGTAGTTGTAGCGGGGCAGGGCGAAGGCATCGTATCTGTCGCCCTTTTCGGCGATGAGCCCGCGCACCAGCTCGGGCGCGTCGTCCGAGAGATACTCGTCGGAATCCAGCACCAGCACCCAGTCCCCCGAGGCCTGGGCCGTGAAGCGGTTGCGCACCCCGTCGATACGCGGGGCCACCTCCACCTGGTGCACCACCGCGCCGTGGCGGCGGGCGATCTCCACGCTGTGGTCGCTGCTGGCCATGTCCACCACCATCAGCTCGTCCACCCAGGCCAGGCTGGCCAGGGCCGCCTCCAGGGTTTCGGCCGAGTCGCGGGTGTGCACGATACCGGTGATCTTGGGCTGGGCCATTTTCATCCGTCCAGGGTGTAGCGTCCCTGCCAGCGGGACATGAACAGGCGGCGGCTGGGCACGTCCTTGGCGCTGCGCCCCGGGGTCTGCGACTCGAAGTGCAGCGACTCGGCGCCCTGGCAGCAGAATATGCGCCAGCCCGCCTGCCGCGCCCGCAGGCAGAAATCTATGTCTTCCAGGCCGAAGGGATAGTCCTCGTCCAGGCCGCCGAGCTGCTCCCACAGCTCGCCGCGCACCATCATGCAGCCGCCGGTGACCGCCTGGAACTCGCGCTCCAGGCGGGGCATGCAATGGCTGGGCTTGGTGCGCAGCAGATGATAGGGCCCCACCTTGCCCGGCCCGAACACCACGCCCACGTGTTGCAGGCTGCCGTCGGGGAAAACCATGCGCGCCCCGCAGATGCCCGCCTGGGGCCGCCGCTCCAGCCGCTCCAGCATTTCCGCAATGGCCTGCTCGTGGAGCAGCACGTCGTTGTTGAGCATCAGGTAGAAGCGGGCGGGATAGCCCTGGGCGGCCAGGTTGTTGGCGTTGGCAAAGGAGTGGTGCGCGTCCAGGCGGATGAGCTCGGCCCCGGCCTCGGCGATGCGCTTGGGCGGCAGGGGCGGGTGGCTGGCGTTGTCCACCACCACCGCATGGGCCGAGGCCACCCCGGCCACCGCCAGGGAGCGGTGCAGGGCGATGAGGCAGTGCTCCAGCAGGGGCAGCAGGCCCCGGGAAGGGATGATCGCGGTGATCAGGGCTTGCTCCAACCTACGCTCCCTTCCTCTTGGGCCAGGTTTCGCGAACGCCAGCGGTAAAGATAGTGTTGCAGCCGGGGCCGCCAGAAGCGGCGGTAGCTGGCTTGCACCGGGGCCAGCATCCTCTCCAGCTCGGGGTAGTCTACCCCCTTTAGGATAACCCGCCCCGGCCTGCGGCTGCCTTCCTGGGCGCGGTCCTGGTGCAGCATGAGCCCAGACTCACGGGCCCAGGCGTACAGCGGCGAGCCGGGCACCGGGCTGAAGAAGGAGGGGGAGAAATACGCTGGCCGGATTTCCCTGATCGCCCGGAGCCCGGCCTCGTCGTCCTCGCGCCGCCACACGCCGTCCTCGCGAGGCACCCCCAGGATCAGGTTGGCGAAGATCTCCAAGCCCAGGGCGTGGCAGATCTCGGCCGCCTTGCGGTTAACCGCCGCGCTGGTGCCCTTGCCCAGCCAGGCCAGCAGCGGGTCGCTGAAAGACTCGAAGCCAATGCTGATCACCTTGAGCCCGGCCCGTCGCATCTCGGCGATGAGTTCGGGGCGCCGGCAGATCATGTCCGCCCGGCAGGCGGCCCACCAGCCCACCTTGCGGCGCGGGTAGCCCGCCTGGTGCATGGCCTCGCAAAAGCCTCGCAGCCAATCCGCCTCGATGAAAAACTCGTCGTCGTTGAAGATGATCCCCCGGAAACGGTAGCGTTCCCAAAGCCCGGCCAGCTCGGCCATCACGTGCTCCACCGGGCGGCGGCGCAGATAAGGGATGCGCTTGTCCGGGTTGTGAGGAGAGGGCCGGGTGTAGAGGTTCTTCTCGCCCGGCCCGCAGCAAAAGCGGCAACTCCAGGGGCAACCCCGGCTGGTGAGCATGTCCACCACCGGCGGGGTCAGGCTCCACACCGGGTAGAGCTGGCGGCGGCGGTAGCCGGGCAGCAGCTCCCTCTCGGCAAAGGGCAGGGCGCCCAGGTCCGGGGGCTCGCCCCAGCTAACCTCGGGGAAGCTATCCGGCGCGGCGATGAGCCGGGGCAGGCTGGCCTCGGCCTCGCCGCGCAAAACCTTGTGAGCCCCGGCCTCCAGGGCCTCCTGGGGGAACATGGTGAAGTGGATGCCCCCTGCCAGGCGCAGGGCCCGGGGCGCGGCCTCGGCGGCCAGGCCCAGGCAGCGGGCCGCCTCGCCGGCGTTCTGGGTGAAGGCGGTGACCCCCACCACCTCGGGGGCGGCTTGCGCGATGGCCGCGCGGGCCTCGTCCCAATCTGCCATGAGGCGCAGGTCCAGCAGACCCGCCTCATGCCCCTCCCCGCGCAGCACGGCGGCGATCTGGGCCAGGCCGTGATGAGGCAACAGGTCGTCCAGGCTGAGGGGGTCGCGGCCCGAGCCCCAGCCTCGCGCGCCGGGTTGGGGGTTTATGAGCAGAACCCGGGCCATGGGCTAAGCGAGCGGCCCAGGCGAAGAGGGCGGCGCGATCATAGCGACAGATAGGAGAAGCCAGGCCATATCACCCCGAAGAAGACGTAGAGGTCCCAAAAAGTCATGCCCCCCAGCACGGCCCAGGCCGCCACGCTTCGTTTCGCCCGGGGGACGAGGAGCAACAGCCCTCCGGCTTGCAAATAGGCCAGGGCCCAACCGGCGGGATAGAGAAGCCGTCCCTGAGAGGCATAGACCCCGCTATTGTAGATGAGAAAGGCGCCAAAGGCCAACAGCAGCCAGGCCGGAGCCAGGCATTGCACCAGGCGCTCGCGAAAATCCGGGCCGTGCCAAATACACTTGGTCCAGAAAGCCAGACCCAACAAACCGCTCACGACCAGCAGGGCATCCAGCACCCGGTAGGCGGCGTGGTGCATGAGCAGGCCGAACTGGCCGTACACCGCATAGTAGCTCCAGCGGAAGCCTTCGAACTCCTCGCGGAAAAAATCCCAGGGATACATCACCGCCTGCCGCGTGGCCACGTAGGGGGCCCACAGGGAGCGCTCCACCAGCAAGGCGTCGCCGAACACCGCATAATTGCGGGCCAGCCAGGGGGCCAAGAGCAATAGGGTGCTTGCGGCGGCCGCCGCGGCCAGGGCCAGGCAGCGCACCCAGGAGAGGCCCCAGGCGCGGCCCCCCAGGAACAAGGCCCCGGCGCAGACCCCGGCCAGGGCCACGGCGTTCATCTTGGCGTAGGCGGCCAGGGCGCAAAGGGCCCCCAGCAGGGCGGCCCGCCATAGCGAGGGCGGGTCGGCGGCGCGCAGGGTGCGGGTCAGGGCGTACAGGGCAAGCCCGGCCAGGGCGGTGGCGGCCACGTCGTTGCCCACCGAGGCGCAGGTCTCCAACCAGCGGGGGTTGAGGGCCCACAGCGCCCCGGCGGCCAGGGTGAGGGCCGGGTCGCGGTTGCTCAGCTCCCAGAACAGCCCCAGGCCCAGGAGCACCGCGCCCAGGCCCCAGAGCAGGGAGGTGGCCCGCATGGCGTACATCGCCCGGACGGCGCCCCGCTGGTCCAGGCCGCTCAGGGGGCGGTAGCGGCGGTGAGGGCCTTGCCCGGGCGGCACCGGTTGGCAACGAAACTCTGGGTCGATACTGGGGAAGGCCAGGGGGCCGTGGAAATCGCTGAGCCACACCACCGGGGCCAGGCTCAGGTAATAGAGCGGGGTCTGGAACTTCTCCTGCCGAGCTATGATGCGGGCCTGGTGAGCCAGGCGGTGGTCGCGCTCCAGCAGCTTGGCCTCCCAGTACACCGCCTGGCAAAAGTGGCCCCGCTCGTCGGGGTTCTCGTAGGGCGGCATAAGCACGGCCATGGCCGCGGCCCCCAGCCAGAACAAGATCAGGAGCGCCGCCCATCCGGGAGGGAGGGATTTCAAGCCGTCAGCTCCCGCAAAGGTCCTTCAAGCAAAGAGGCCAGGCGCGCCTTTTGGGCGTAGGGGTGATAGGCATAGGCCGTGGCCCGCGCCCGGAGGCGCATCAGCTGCCGCTCTCCGGCCCGGCTGGGCTGCATCATCTCTTCCAGGCGCCCCAGCAGGGGGCCGGGCTCGTCCAGCAGACAGTTGTAGCCGTCGCGCAGGTATTCGCTGCCGCCCTTCACCGGCACCGAGGCCACCAGGCACCCGGCGGCCATGGCCTCCAGGGCGGGCAAGCCGAAGTCCTCGCCCAGCGAGGTGGCCAGATACACCCCGGCCTGCTGAAGATATGCGCAGAGCTTCCCTTCGTTCAGGCCGTCCAGGGGCCGCCAGTTCAGCTTGCTCAGGGAGCGCGCCGCCCGGGTGGCGATCTCCAGGCCGCGCCGGGGCATGTAGGCCGCCTCGTTGTCCAGCTTGGCCGGGCCCGGGGCAAAGAAGCAGGGCGACACGCTGATGCCCACGGGCACGGTATCGCGGCCGTAGTCCTCGCGGGCCACGCGGTCGGCGTCCTCCCAGCAGGTGAGCAGGGTGATGCGCGGGTCCCCGAAGATCCGGCTCATGTTGGTCACGCCCTGCACATGGCAGGCAAGGCGGCATCCGGTTTCGCCCACCAACTCTAGGTCCGGGGGCCAGGTGATGAAGGCCCAATCGCGGGGTGTGATGCGTTCCAGAGCTTCCCCTTGCTTCATTACCGGCACGGCGCAAGGGAACCAGGCGGGAGCGTCTCCCTTTGGCGTGGCCACCACCCCGGGCGCGCCCAGGGAGATGAGCATCTCCATGAACTGGCAGCCGACCTTCACCCCGCCGGCGATGCCCGCGGTGGGCAGGAAGTAATAGATCACTTGAGCACCCCCTTGGCCCACATGCCGGGCAGGGTGATGAGCCCCATGGCCACGGCGAAAAACGCGCCGTAGTGCCGGGCCGCGAACTTGAGCCGCCCCCGGGCCAGGAGCCAGCGGCGGCGGGCGGTGGTCACGCGGGAGCCTTGTGCGGTGAGGTGGGGCAGGGTGTAGGGCAGCTCGACCACGCGGCCGCCGGCCTGGTGCAGTCGGAGGCCCAGCTCCACATCCTCCATGTACATGAAGTAGGCGGTGGGCAACCCCCCCAGCTCGAAAAACAAATCTCTTCGCACGAACAGGCAGGCCCCATGGGCCCATTGCCAGGACTCGTTCTGATAGCCCGGCAAACGGCGCATCCACTCCAGCCTCCGGGGCCAGGGCCAGCCCAGCACCATGAGGTCGTGGGCAAGCTTCCAGCGGCTGTAGCCGGGCTGGCGGCCGGGCACCCGCCGGCCGTGGTCGTCCAGGGCCGGGGCGGCGATGATCTTGCCGCCCTGGCGCAGCGCCTCCAGGCCCATTTCGAAAAGCTCGGGCCGGGCCAGGCAGTCCGGGTTGAGCAGGCACAGGTATTCGCTGTCCGTCGCCCGCGCACCCTGGTTCACCGCGCGGGCAAAGCCCAGATTGGCGGGCATCCCGAGAACCCGCGCCCCCGCCTTCTGGGCCAAGATCGCGCTCTGGTCGCTGGAGGCATTGTCCACCACCAGGGCCGCGTCCTTCCAGGGGCCCAGCGCTTCCAGGCAATCGGCGATCACTTCGGCCGAGTTGTAGGTCACGATGATAACGCTCAGCTTCACGCCTGGTCCACCCCCCGCCGCCAAGTGCGGCGGATGCGCAGGGTTTGCCGCCAGCCGGGGCGCATGCAAAAGTTGCTGAAGTGGCACACGAAGGCCCCGGGGCGGGGAAAGCCCTGGTCCCAGTGCTCGCAGTGGTTCCAATGCCAGGGCAGCTCCCGGCAGGCCTGGGGCCGAAGGCTGTTGGCATAGTATTGAAAGTAATCCTGGTCGGCCACCATGTGCTCGCCTACCCGATGGTCGCCGGGCCGCAGGGTCAGCATCTCCTGGGCCCAGGCGCTGAAGCGCTCCAGCTCGTCCCGCCGGCCCAGCACCACCCCGGAATTATAATAGCGGTATTGCTCCAAGGGAGGCGGCGATTCATCCGGGGCCAGCCAGGCCAGGGAGTGCTCCTGGTAGTGACGCAGGAAATCGGCCCGGCTCATGCTGGAGCCCAGGATGGTGGTCTGCTCCACCAGACCCAGGCCACGGCGGTCCAGGGCCCGGCGGATGTGGTCCGGCGTCAGGTCGCGCACCAGCACCGCGTCCGCGTCCAGAAGCATGATCAGCTCGGAGTCGGTCCGCTCCAAGAGGGCCTTCAGGCCGGTGAGCTTGGCCAGAAAGCGCCGTGCCCGCACCCGGCTTTGCACCGGCCCCAAGGGATGGACCAGCATGCGTCGCCGGGGCAGCAGACCGGTCTTGAGCAGATGGTCGGTGACCAGGAACACCTTGAAGCCGCTGCGTTTGAGCACCGATAGGGCCGCCTGACGTCCGGCGAGGTAATAGGCCGGGTGTCCGTGTATGGTGAGACACACCCAAACTTCGGCGGAATTCATGGTGGCGCCTTTGCTTCTCTCTCGCTTACCCATGCCCCTCTAGTATCGCAAAGGGCGATGGCCGGACCAGGAGGGACGGGATCAGCATTTGCTCAATGTACCACTTTAGGAAGGGACTCTGGGGAATTCGGAGCGCAAGGATGAGGGAAGGGGGGCTAGTGGCGGCCGCCCAGGGGCTTGGCCTCGTGGCGCATCAGGGTGACCGTGGACACGAAGATCAGGGCCCCGCCCAGGAGCACCCAGGGGCCGATGGCCTCGTCGAAGAGGAACCAGCCCAACAGGGCGGCAAAGATGAGGCGGGTGAAGTCCAGGGGCAGGATGGCCGTGGTTTGGCCCTGGCCGAAGGCGCGGGTGACCGAGTGCTGCAGCCCGGTGGCCAGGGCGCCCAGGAGCAGAAGGCCTGCCAGCTCGGCCCAGCTGGGGGCTTGCCAGAAAAATAGCGCCACGGCCAGGGACATGGGGGTCATGAGCATGGCGTTGTAGAGCACGATGGCGTTGGCCGACTCGGTCTTGGCCAGGGAGCTGATCAGGAGCAGGTTCACCGCGATCAACAATGCTCCGGCCAGGGCGTAGAGCGAGCCGGGGTCGAAGATGTGGCTCCCCGGCCGCAGGATGATGATCATGCCCGCGAAGCTGACCGCCGTGGCCAGCAGCCGCGAGGCGCGCGGCTTTTCCTTGAAAAAGATCATCGCGCCGATGGTGGTGAACAGCGGCGCGGTGAAGGTGATGGCCGTGGCCTCGGCAATGGGGATCACGGTGAAGGCGTGGAACAGGGCCAGGGTGGCGAGGGTGGCGGCCACGGCCCGGGCCAGGTGCATGCCCAGGCGGTGGGTCTTCATGTTGCGCAGGCCCCGGCGGTGCCAGACCAGCATGGCCAGGAAGATGACCGTTGTGCGGAAGAACACGATCTCCGGCGAGCTGAGGCTCTGGGAGAACAGGCGCACCGTGGCCGCCACCAGGGCGAACAGGATGCAATAGGCCAGCATCCACAGGCTGCCTCGCAGGTGGCTGCCCGGAGGCGGGGGGCTTTGTCTTGCGGCTATGGCGCTCAGGGCCGGAGCACCGTCTTGAAGCCCTGGCCCGCGGCCAGGCGCTGGAAGGCCTCCACCGCCTGGGACAGGGGCAGGGTCTCGCCGATGGCCTTTACGAAGCGGTCCTGGTCGGCGGCCGGGAGCTGGGCCAGGTAATCCAGCAGGCGGCTCCAGGTGCGCTCCGGCGCGGCCGGGCTGCCGATGATGGCCGTCTCGGTGCGCACCGCCAGATTGGTGTTCACCCGCGCCTCAGCGGCCACGATGCCCAGAACCACCACCAGGCCCCGCTTGCGCACCATGCGCAGGCCCAGGTCCAGGCCCATTGGCGCGCCGCTTACCTCGAACACCGCATCCGCGCCCCGGCCCTTGGTCTGCTCCGTGATGAGCCCTTGCAGCTCTTCCAGGCTGGTGGCAACGTGGACCCGGGCCAGGTTGGACCGGAAGATGGCCAGGCGTTCTTCGTCTTGGGGCAGACCGAGGACGAAGACGCGGGAGGCCCCACCCAGCTCGGCCAGCAGGGCGGTTAGGTAGCCCAGGGGGCCGGGGCCTATGATGGCCACATTGCGCCCTTGCAGGCCGCCCGCCTTGAGCACCGCGTTGAAGGCAATGGATATGGGCTCGGACAATACGGCCAGTTCCGCCGGATAGCCGGTTGGCAGCACATGGCAGTTGCGCGCGGGCACGGCCACGTACTGGGCCATGGCCCCGGAGTAGTGCACCCCCAGGAGTTGGCGGTGGTCGCAGATGGCCTCTTGCCCGGCCAGACAAGAGGGGCAGCGGCCGCAGGAGATGGGGGTGCGCGAGACCACCCGGTCGCCAATGGACACGCCCTCCGCGCCGGGGCCCAGCTCCTCCACGATGCCGGTGTACTCGTGGCCCAGGATGGCGGGCAACATGCCCGCGAAGCGCTCCTGATAATCCGGGGTCCAGTGATAGGCGTGCAGATCGCTGCCGCAGATGCCGGCCAGCTCCACCCGCACCAGCACCCAGCCGGGCTTAAACTCGGGCGAGGGCACCTCCATCACCGCGACGCGCTGGGCCTGGGGCAGGTCCTTGACCACCGCGAGCATGGCTCTTCTCCTTGGTCCCGGCCGGGCCGGGCCTAGTCCATCAGGGTGCCGCCGTTCACGTCCAGGGTGTGGCCGGTGATGAAGGCGGCATTCTCCGAGCATAGGAAATGGGCGGCCTCGGCGATCTCCTCGGGCTTGCCCAGGCGCTTGAGCGGCACCTTGGCGGCCACCGCCTCCCACTGGGCCGAGGGTATCATCTCGCCCTCGATGGGGCCGGGAGCCACGCAGTTTACCCGGATGCCGTCCAAAGACAGCTCCACGGCCAGGGACTTGGTGAGCGAGATCACCCCGGCCTTGGAGGCGCAGTAGTGGGCCTTGGTGGCTCCGGGGTTGGCCCCCAGGGCCGCGAACCCGGTCTTGGCCGCCCGCGAGCTGACCAGCACCATGGCCGCGCCCGGCCCGGCGGCGCGCAGGGCCGGTATGGCCGCGCGGCACAGGTTGAACGCGCCGGTGAGGTTCACCCGGATCACGCTCTCCCACTCTTCCAGGCTGGTCTGTTCGATGGACTTGGCCGGCTTGGTGATGCCCGCCGAATGCACCAGGGCCTTGAGCGGCCCGCGCTCCCGGGCCAGGGCCACCCAGCGGGCGCAGTCCTCGGGCTTGGTCACGTCGCCTTGCACGGCCAGCGCGCCGTTGCCGATGGCCGCGGCCTGCTCGGAAGCGTCCTGCAGGTCGGCCAGGACCACCAGATGATCGCGGGCAAACACCCGGGCGCAGGCCAGGCCGATGTTGCTGGCCGCGCCGCTGATCAGGGCCACGCCTTTTGGCTCGCTCATAACAGGCTACTTTCCCCGGGCCCCTAAAACTCGGGCCCGATCTTGAGCAAGGTCTTGATGCTTTTGCCGGCCAGGATGCGTTGCTCGAACACTTCGGGCAACTCCTCCAGGCCGATGAGTTCGCTGATCATGGGCCGCCCGTCCAGCTTACCCTCGGCCATCCACGCCAGGATCTGCTTGTTCTCCTCGTGGGTGTTGGAGATGCTGGCGGTGAGCTTGGCCTCGGTGAAAGTGAGCCGCCGCATGGGGATGCGCGCGAAATCGCTGATCACGCTGACCACGGTGATGCGCCCCTGCACGGCTATGAAGTCCAGGGCCAGGGGCACGTTGCTGGCAATGCCCGAGCACTCGAAGATGGCGTCGAATCCCCGGTTGTCGGTCAGGTCGAAGACGTTGTAACCCAGGTTGTCGCTGATTGGGTCCACCGCGCGCTCAGCCCCGAACTTCAGGCCCAGCTCGCGCTTGGCCTCCACCGGCTCGCTGAGCAGGATGGGCCCGAAGCCGTGCAGCTTGAGCAGAGCCACCATGGCCAGGCCTATGGGCCCCCCGCCCATGACCAAGGCCGAGCCACCGGTGGCCCCGGAGCAGTTAAGGCCGTGGTAGGACGAGGCGAACATCTCGGCCAGGGCCGCGTTGCGCGAGTCCACCCCGTCGGGGATGGGGATGAGCATCCCCGGCAACACCCGCACGTACTCGGCAAAGCCGCCGGGCAGATCGCGCACCCCCAGCAGGCGGCGGTACTCGGAGCAGAAGTGGGGCTTGCCGCTCAGGCAGGCCTCGCAGCCGCCGCAAAAGGTGGGGCGCATCATCACCCGCTGGCCGGGCTGCCAGCCTTCGACGCCTTGCCCCACCTCGTGGATCACCGCGCTGATCTCGTGCCCCAGGATATAGCCTTCCTCGAAGAAACCCTTCTTGATGAAGGATATGTCCGAGCCGCAGACTCCGGTGTCGGCCACCCGCACCACCACCTCGTTCGGCCCGGCGGTGGGCGTGGGCACCTCGGTGAAGCGCAGGCCGTGCTGGCGGGAACAGACTACTGCTTTCATGCCGCTGGCTCCCAGGCCCCTCAATCCATGAGGGTGCCGCCGTTTACGTCCATGGTGTGTCCGGTGATGAAGCGGGCTTTGTCCGAGCACAGGAACCAGCAGGCGTCGGCAATGTCCTCGGGATCGCCCATGCGCTTCAGGGGCACCTTCTGGGCGATGCTCTCCCAGAAGTCCGGATTAATGGTGGCGCCCGGGCGCCCATCGGGATTGACGCTCCTGATGGGGCCCGGAGCCACGCTGTTCACTCTTATCTGGTCTTCGCTCAGTTCATAGGCCAGGCACTTGACCAAGCAGATCACCCCGGCCTTGGAGCAGCAATAATGCGCCTTGGACATCTTGGTGGCGCCCAGGCTGGCGGTGCCGCCCTTGCCCGAACGCGAGGAGATCAAGACGATGGACTTGTCCTCGAAGCCGGAGCGTTTCAGGGCGGGGATGGCCGCCCGGGACAAGTAGAAGCTGCCCGTCAGGTTCACCTTTAGCACCTGGTCCCATTCGCCCAGGTCCAGGTTTTCCACGAACTCGCCGGGTGAGCTGATGCCCACCGTGTTGATCACGCTCTTGAGGCCACCGTGCTTTTCGGCCTCGGCCACCCAGGCCAGGCAATCGTCGTAGTTGCTGATGTCGCCGCGCAGGCCCATGGCCCGCTCCGGCCCAAGCTCCTCGACCACCGCCGAGGGGTCGCCCATGTCGGCCACCACCACGAAATGATCCTGGGCCATGAGGCGGGCGCAGGCCGCGCCGATGTTGTTGGCTCCTCCGGCCACCAGGGCCACGGGCTTATTGCTGCTCATGTTATCCTCGCTCCCCGCTAGGAAAGGGAGCCGGTGTCCGTGGCGTCGGAGTGCCGCGCCTCGGGGTCCAGGGCCACTTCGATCACCGTCACCTTGTTGCTGTCGTGGGAGGCCTTCAGCGCGTCCATGAAGCTATCGCTGGTGCCCACCTGCATGGCCTGGGCGCCCATGCCCTTGGCCATTTCGGCGAAGTTGATGTACTCGAAGTCGCAGTAGACCTTGTTGGGGATCTGGTTGTCGCGCACCATGCCCAGGCCCGAGTTGTTGAGCACCACGAAGGTGATGGGCTGGTTGAACTGCACGGCGGTGGCCACCGCGTCGTGGGTCATCATGAAGCCGCCGTCGCCGGCGATCATGGTCACGCGCTTGTCCGGGCGGGCGAACTTGACGCCCACCGCGGCGGGAGCGCCCCAGCCCATGGCCCCGGTGCCGCCGGGGGTGATGTAGTTGCCCGGGAAGCGGCAGCGGATGACGTGCTTGCACCAGATGCTGTTGTTGCCCGCGTCGGTCACCAGCAGGTCGTCGGCGGTCATGAAGCGGTTCATGGTGTTGTACACGTCAACGTAGTGCATCTTGCCCGGGGCGGTCACGTAGGACATCACCTCGTCGTACTTGTTGCGCGCCTTGAGCTGGGTGATCCACTCGAAGCGGGCTTCCTTCTGGGAGGCGTCCAGCTTCTTGGCCAAGAGGTACTCCACCACGTCCTTGCAGTCGCCGGTGATGGGCAGGTCCACGGGCACCACCCAGGAGGCGTTGCGCGGGTCGATGTCCACCTGCACCAGCTTCTGGCTGCCCGGGCGGATCATGCCGGGGTCGCGGAAGCGGGTGTAGTCCGCGCCCAGGCTGGCGCCCAGCATGAGCACCAGGTCCGCCTCGGCCAGGAGGCGGTGGGAGGCCTTGGTGCCGCCGAAGGAGCCCAGGGTGCCAGCGCACACGGTGGAGGTCTCGTCGATGATACTCTTGCCGTTGGTGCTGGTGACCACGCCGATGCCCAGCTCGTTGCACAGCTGGAACAGGGCCTCGCCCGCGCCGGACTGGCGCGCGCCGAAACCGGCCAGCACCACCGGGCGCTTGGCCTCATTGATCATCTCGGCCAGCTTGTCCATGGCCTCCACGCTGGGGTAGGGCGGGGTGTAGAGCAGGTAGTTGGGAGTGGGGTAGACCTCGCTTTTCATCACCGAGGGGTAGTCCTCGCGCACGAAGTCGGTGCGGAAGATGCACGCGCCCACGCCCTTGCGCGGGGTGTTGCAGTGCTTGAGGGCCATCTGCATGCCGAAGATCGCCTCGTCCGGGCGGGTGGCCAGGGCGGAGAACTTGCAGAGGTGGTCGATGGAGGCCTTGGCGTCGCCCGCGCCGTAGTCGCCGGTCATGGACTGGTACACGCCGTAGGCCCCCATGCCGTCATAGTCGCTGGTGCAGGCCAGGAACATCATGGGAGTGCCCGAGTAGAAGGCCTCCAGGCAGCCGAAGGCGCCGGTGGTCACCGCCCAGGGGCCCTGGCCCATGAACACGCCGGGGGCGTCCTTCATGCGGCCGTAGGCCTGGGCCATGATGGAGGCGGACTGCTCGCTGCGTCCCAGGATGACCTGGATCTCGTCGCGGCGGTCATAAAATGCCGGAGCCAGCCAGGTGATGCCCAGCCCCGGAAAGGTGAAAACTTGCTTGATGCCGGCCTGGATGAGCACATCCACCATCTTGTCGCGGGTCTTGACCTCAGCCACTTTTACTTCCTCCTAGAATGACGGCCGTGTAAAACGTGTTCAGGCCCGGCCTCCGGGGCCGAGCCTTGTTCAGGCAAACTAAGCAGGCTTTTCGCACTTGCCCCGGACGGCGGTTTACAAAGCCGCCAGCCCTGGCTTTCCTTGGCGAAGCTCGCCGTATTGCCCTGTATTTTCAACCCTTAATCCTTTTTGCCCCCCGCCGCCGAATTGGCTTGACAGGGATTCTTTGTTGCTGTTATGGTCGACCATAGCACAACGCAAAACTAGTATCAAATTAATTTTTGCAAGGGACGCGGACAAAATGGCTCAAGCCGAGTCGACCAACGGGGCCCGGATCATCGCCGAAACCATCAAGGGATACGGCATCTCCCATGTCTTCTATGTAGAGGCAATCCTGCGGCAGACCCTAATCCGGCTGGAAGAGCTGGGCGTCAAGCGGATCGTGACCCACTCCGAGAAGTCCGCCGCCTACATGGCCGACGGCATGGCCCGCATCACCAAGAAGCCCGCGGTGTGCATGGCCCAGTCCGTGGGCGCGGGCAACCTGGCCGCCGGGCTGCAGGACGCCTGGCTGGGACACTCCCCGGTGATCGCCATCACCGGCCAGAAGCAGGTGGCTCACCGCTACCGCAACGCCTACCAGGAGGTCTACCACCGGCCCTATTACGAGCCGGTGACCAAGTACAACGTGGAGGTCAACACCCTGGAGCAGCTCCCCCTGCTGCTGCGCCAGGCCTTCCGCGAGGCCACCACCGGCTGCCCCGGCCCGGCCCACCTGGAGGTCTACGGCATCCTGGGCGAGGAGCTGGAGCGCGAGACCGGCAACATTCCCCTGGTGTGCGAACAGCGCTACGCCACCATGCCCCCCGAGCGACCCGCCCCGGCCACGGCAGACGTGGAGGCGGCGGCCAAGGCCCTGGAGGCGGCCTCGCGCCCGGTGGTGGTCTTTGGCAGCGGCGCGGTGATCTCCGATGCCGGGGCCGAGATCCTGGCCCTGGCCGAGAAGCTGGCCATGCCCATTGCCTTCGCGGTGGACGGCAACGGCCTGGTGCCGCCCGACCATCCCTTGTGCCTGGGCCCGGTGGGCACCTACAGCCGCTGGTGCGCCAACCAGTGCGTGTCCGAGGCCGATCTTGTGCTCTTCGTGGGCACGGGCACCGGCGACCAGGTGACCAACATGTGGAAGATCCCCGCCCCGGGCACCCAGGTCATCGAGGTGAACATCGAGCCCTCCCAGGTGGGGGTGAACTACCCCAACCTCTGCTCGCTCATCGGCGACGCCAAGCTAGCGGTGGGCATGTTGGCCGAGGCGGTGGGTGCCCGGCGGGGCGAGACCGAGTGGAGCCGCCACGCGGCCGGGTTGGTCAAGGCCTGGCGCGAGGAGGTGGAGCCCTTGATGAACTCCGACGCCCGGCCCATCCGGCCCGAGCGCCTCTGCCGCGAGATAAGCAAGGCCCTGCCCGACGACGGCATCCTGGTCTCCTGCACCGGCAACTCGGCCATCTGGTCCGGCACCATGATCGAGCTGACCAAGCCCGGCCAGACCTACATCCGGGCGGCGGGCGGCTCCCTGGGCTGGGCCTTCCCCGCCTCCCTGGGCGTGGCCTGCGGCGCGCCCGAGCGCCCGGTGATCTGCTTCACCGGCGACGGCGGCTTCTACTATCACCTCAGCGAGCTGGAGACCGCGGCCCGCTGGAACATCCCGGTGGTGGTGCTGGTGAACAACAACGGCGGCTACGGCCAGTGCCTCAGGGGCATTCGCGGGGCTTATGGCGATCACCCCGGCCGCAAGGAAGACCAGTACCTTTTCCATCAGGTGAACCTGGCCAAGGTGGCCAAAGAGCTGGGCTGCGAGGGCGAGCGGGTGGAAGACCCGGCGCGCATCGGCGGGGCCATTGCAGATGCCGTGGCCTCCAAGCGCCCCACCGTGGTGGAGGTGATGACCGACATCGACTGCCTGAGCCCGGTGCCCTGGCAGCCGCCCCTGGCCGCTTAGGCCAAAGCATTTACCAGGCAGAGATGAGTCCAAGCATGGAAACCTCGCCCCAACCAGCGGGCCCCCTGCGCGGCCAGGTGGCCATAGTCACCGGCGGCGGCCAGGGCATCGGACGGGAAATCGCCCTGCGCCTGGCCCATGACGGCGCGCGTCTGGTGCTGGCCGATGTGAACCTGGAGGGCTGCCGTGAGACCGCCGAGCTGATCGCCAACTGCGGCGGAGCCCCGGCCGTGTTGATCCAGGCCGACGTGAGCCAAGAGGAGCAGGTGGCCGCGCTCATGGCCCAGGCCTTCGAGGCGGTCGGACGCATCGACATCCTGGTGAACAACTCCGGCATCGCCGGGCCCAGCGCCCTGGTGGAGGACATAGCCCTGGAGGACTGGGAAGCCACCATGGCGGTGAATCTGCGCGGCGTATTCCTGGGCTGCAAGCACGTTCTGCCCTACATGAAAAAGGCGGGCCGGGGCTCAATCGTGAACGTCAGTTCGGTGACCGCCAAGCGCCCCTTGCCCCGGCGCACCCCTTACGGTGCCTCCAAGATGGCGGTGATCGGCTTCACCCGCACCCTGGCCGCCGAGGCCGGGGAAAAGGGCATCCGGGTGAACGCGGTGTGCCCCGGCGCAGTGGCCGGGCCCCGCCAAGACCAGATTCTTTTGAACACCTGCGCCCAGACCGGCCAGACCCTGGAAGAGGCGAGGGCGGCCAAGGCTTCCACCTCGCCGCTCAAGACGCTGGTGGAGCCTTCCCAGGTGGCGGCGGTGGTGTCCTTCCTGTGCGGCCCGGACGCCTCGGCCATTACCGGGCAGGACATCAACGTATCGGCCGGCGCGGTCATGTACTAGGGAGCGAGCAAGGTGAGCAAGCAGCAGCCGCAAGGAGACAACGCCTACACCGCCACGGTGATCGGGGCCGGGACCATGGGCCACGGCATTGCTCTGCTGTTCGCCCTGGGCGGCCACCGGGTGTGCCTGGTCGACAGCCAGCCCGGCCAGTTGGACCAGGCCCGGGCGCTGATGAGCTCCCACTTGGCCCACCTGGGCCTGGCCGAAGCCGCGGGCAGCACCCAGGAAGAGGTGCTGGCCAGGGTGGAGCTGGCCGAGGACTGGACCCGGGCGGTGGGCTCGTCCGAGCTGGTGGTGGAGGCGATCTTCGAGAACCGGGCGGCCAAGAAGGAGCTGTTCAAGGCCCTGGCCCCCTGCCTGGGGCCGGACACCCTGGTGAGCAGCAACACCTCCTTCCTCAACGCCTTCGAGCTGATCCCGCCGGAGCTGGGCGACCGCTTCATGATGACCCACTTCTTCACTCCGCCCTACATCATTCCCCTGGTGGAGCTGGTGGGCGCGCCCCGGACCAGCCCGGACAAGGTGGAGCGGGTCAAGGGGCTCATGGAGGGCTTGGGCACGGTCTGCGTGGTGCTGAACAAGTTCGTGCCCGGCTTCATCGTCAATCGTTTTCAAAGAGCCATCGGGCGCGAGGTGTTCCATCTGCTGGAGGAGCAGGTGGCCGATCCCCGCGAGATCGACCGGGCGGTGCGGGCCAGCATAGGCATCCGCCTGCCGGTCTTGGGCGCCATAGCCCGCTACGACTACGCCGGCCTGGACATGGTGCTCTCGGGCATCCAGGAGGCCCCCCTGAGCGAAGAGGAACGCCAGGAGGCCCCGGCCATCCTCAAGGAGCTGGTGGCCCAGGGGCACTACGGGGTCAAGACCGGGCGGGGCTTTTTCGATTACAGCGGCCGCGAGGCCGCCCAGGTTCTGCGCGAACGGGACCTCAAGCTGATCAAGATCAAAAAAGCGACCATGGAAATACTTTTGTCGGAAGAGTCGACAATAGGTTCCTGAAAGAATAGGTTGCGTCAAGCAACCGGGGTTAACAAAGGAGGAGAAGTTACATGAAACGGTCTATTATCGCTGTGATGCTGGCCGCGCTGATGGTGGTGGCCATGGCTGGCCTGGCCTCGGCCAAACCCATCGTGATCCGTCTGGGCCACGGCTCGGAAAGCGCAATGCGCATTCCCGGCGCCGGCCGCACCGCCGGCATCCTGGCTTTTGCCAACTACGTGGAGTCGGCCACGAACGGTGAGATCACCTTCGAGATCCACCCCAACTCTTCCCTGGGCGGCACCAGGGCCATGATCGAGCAGTGCCAGACCGGCGTCATCCAGATGGCCGGCGTGTACACCTCCATCATGGTGCCCTTCGCTCCTCAAGTGGCGGTCACCCAGATTCCCTATCTGTTCAAGAGCAATCAGGTGGCCTGGAAGGTCATGTCCGGCCCGGTAGGCGACGAGCTGGCCGCGCTGGTGCTCAAGAACACCGGCCTGCGCGTGCTGATCTGGCCCGAGGGCGCCGGCTACCGCAACCTCTACACCAAGGGCAAGATCGTCAAGAGCCCGGCCGACCTGAAGGGCATGAAGATCCGCGTGCCCGAGAACCCCGGCCTGCTGGCCATGTTCCGCGGCTGGGGCGCCCGCACCGTGACCGTGACCTGGAAGGAGCTCTACACCGCCCTGCAGACCGGCATGGCCAAGGGCTGCGACACCGAGCTCTACTCCATGTTCTACGCCAAGCTCTATGAGGTGTGCCCCAACATCACCATGAGCCGCCACAGCTACAACCTGCATCCCTTGCTGATCAACGAGAAGTTCTTCCGCTCCCTGTCCGCCAAGCACCAGAAGATCATCCTCCAGGCGTCCGACCTCTGCCGCCAGGTGATGAACGGCTACTCCTACGCCAGCGAGATCGCGGTGGTGGAGGCCCTCAAGAAGCGGGGCTGCAAGTTCTACTACCCCACCGACGCCCAGCTCGAGCAGTTCAAGAAGCTGGGGCAGAAGCCTTACATGGACATCACCATGCGCAAGATCGGCGACAACGGCCAGATGTGGGTGGACAAGATCTTTGCCGCCGCCAAGAAGGCCGAGCAGGAGATCGATCAACATGTGCAGACCCAGTTGAACATCAAGTAGGCTGAACAGGCAGCCGGTCCGGGGGGGCGGCCCCTGGACCGGCCGCCTCATTCATGGCTTGCAACCGGGAGCCTGGTTATGCAAAAGGTGTTATCCGCCTACCACACGGTGTTGGATTACCTGGAGAAGGCAACCTACGCCGTGGTCATCATCTTGAGTGGCCTGCTACTTTTCAATACCTCCTTGGGGATGTTCTACGACACCTTCCTGGGTGAATCCATCCCCTGGACCGAGGAGGTCAACACCCTGTTGTTCGTCTGGTTGTCCCTGCTGGGGGCGGGGATCATCGCGCGTTACGGCGGGCACATCGGGGTTGATACTCTCACCGAGCGCTTTCCGGACAAGGTTCAATACGGCTTCAGGGTCCTGCACACGCTCATGGCCCTGATTCTGGTGTGGGTGATGGTGGAATACGGGGTACAGCTGGCTAAATTCGTCGGCAAGTCCCAGTCATCCATTTACTTGGACATCAACCTGTTTTGGTACTACATCGCGGTCCCGGTCTCCGGGGTAATCCTGGGCCTGGCCAGCATCGCATACGTGCTGCCCGACCCCAGGAAAAGAGAACCGGGAGCGTAGCCGGAGCACCCCTCCGGCACGGCAGGAAAGGTCGAAGTTATGGTTAGCCTGATTTTTTCCACCTTCTTCCCCATGATGCTCATCGGGGTGCCGGTAGCCTTCTGCCTGGCCCTCACGACCATCTTCGTATACTTCCAGATGGGGGATCCGCGCATGTTCATGCAGATCCCCCAAAAGATGGTGGCCAGCATGGAGGACCCCCTGCTGCTGGCCATCCCCTTCTTCATCATGACCGGCGAGGTGATGAACCGGGCCAACATCACCGACAAGCTGATGAACATGGCCTCGGCCATGGTCGGCTTCATGCGCGGCGGCCTGGCCCACACCAACATCGTGGCCAGCATGCTCTTCGCGGGCATCACCGGTTCGGCGGTCTCGGACACCGTGGCCATCGGCTCGATCATGATCCCGGCCATGAACAAGCAGGGCTACGGCGAGACCTACAGCGCGGCGGTCACCGCCGCCAGCTCGGTCATCGGGCCCATCATCCCGCCCAGCATCCCCATGCTCATCTACGCCTCGGTGATGAACGTATCCATCGCCGGGCTGTTCCTGGGCGGCATGGTGCCGGGCATCCTGGTGGGCCTGGCCCTCATGGCCGCGGCCTACTTCGTGGCGGTGCGCAAGGGCTACGGCGAGCGGGTGCCTTTCATCGGCCTGAAGAACCTGCTCGTCGCCGTGCTTCGGGGCGTGCCCGCCCTGTTAATGCCGGTGATCATCATGGGCGGCATCCTGGGCGGCTTCTTCAGCCCCACCCAGGCCTCGGCCATTGCGGTGCTCTACGGCCTGCTGGTGGGCTTCATCTACTACCGGACCCTGAAGCTCAAGGATCTGGTGCCCATCTTCAAGCACACCGTGAAGTCCACGGCCATGCTCATGTTCCTCTTGGCCTGCGCCAAAAGCTTCAGCTGGCTGGTGACCTACTACAACCTGGTCGAGCATGTGGCCTCCATGTTCCTGGCCATCACCAACGACAAGTACATGTTCCTCTTGATCGTGAACGCGATGCTCTTGATCGTGGGCATGTTCCTGGACATGGGCTTCGCCATCATCGTGCTGGGCCCCCTGATGGCTCCGGTGGCCTACCAGATGGGCGTGGACCCCATCCACTTCGGCCTGATAATGTGCACCAACCTGACCATCGGCCTGGCCACCCCGCCCTTCGGCCTTGTGCTCTTCGCGGTCTGCGGCATATGCAATACGACATTGACCAGGGTCAGCATAGGGATAATGCCATTCCTCCTCGCGGAGATTTCGGTGCTGTTCCTGGTCACCTATGTCCCGGCAATAACAATGTTCTTCCCAAGGTACTTCGGATTTGCTAATTGATAGTGTAAATGTCGACCGCTGGGGGGTAACTTTCCGCGGGCAAGAAGATTGCCAAGGGAGAGGCGGCAAATGACGGCGCGTTTCATAGACGAGATGGATTTCACACCCAAGGCCATAGGCCAGCAGCTCACCAGCATCCTCAAGGAGGCCATCGTCAACGGCGATCTGGCCGGCGGGGAAAAGCTGGTGGAGCGCGACCTGCAAAAGAAGTTCGGGGTGAGCCGCTCGCCCATCCGCGAGGCCATCCGCGATCTGGAAAAGATGGGCCTGGTGGATATCGTTCCCCGCAAGGGGACCATCGTCAAGGTCGTCACCAAGAAGGACATCGAGGAAGACTACATCGTGCGCGCTCCGCTGGAGGGCCTGGCCGCCAAGTACGCCTATGGGAACATGGACGAGGTGGACCGGGCGGCTCTTAGAAAGGCCCTCCAGCAGATGCGCGTGGCCACCGAGCACCATGATCACGACAGTTTCTGGCTGGCCCACTCCAAGTATCACAACATCTTTATCAACAACTGCGGCGTGGGTCTGCTCTCGGCCCTGCTGCGCATGATGCGGCTGCATTCCTTCCGCCACCGCCGGGTTTTCCCGCACTATGAGGACAGCTTGCAGCCCCATCTGGACAACCACGAGAAGATCATGAAGATGTTCGACGATCCCAAGACCAAGCCGTCGGAGCTGGAGCGGTTCGTCACCGAACACATTGATCAGGCACGGGACAATTTCTTGAACAACATCAGATGACCCGGCGCGCCGCCTAGGCGACCCCATCCGGGCATTTTCGGGCCCCCGGCGACCACCGGGCCTGATAAAAGCAGGAGCAAGTCAAATCATGGCCATGTCACCGCTAAGCGCGGCACCCACAAAAACCAACGAATTTGTGGTCGACAATATTATCAGAGCCGGGATCAAACGGGTCTTCACCCTGCCCGGCCTAGGCATCACCTGGTCCCTTCCGGCCTTTTACGAGCGCCGCGACGAGCTGGAGGTGTTCCTCACCCGCAGCGAGCAGGTGGCCTCGGTGATGGCCCAGGTGACCGGCCGCCTCACCGGCAAGCCCGGCGTGTTCATGGGCCAGGGGCCCTGGGTCTCCACCACCGGCTCCTTCGGCATCCTGGAGGCCCTGTTCTCGGGCTCACCCATGGTGGTGCTCACCGAGACCTCGGACTACGACGGTTTCGGCCAGCACGGCGTTTATCAGACCATGACCGGCGACTACGGCGGAGCGGACATCCAGCAGAGCCTCAAGGCCATCACCAAATACTGCACCTATGCCACCGAGCCCGAGGCGGCGGTGTACGGCTTCCAGATGGCCTGGAAGCACGCCTCCACCCCGCGCATGGGCCCGGCGGCGGTGATCATGAAGTCCACCATCATAAAACAGGAGATGCCCGCCAACCTCAAGGCGCGGCTCTACCCGCCGGACGGCTACTGGCGCTACAGCCCGGCCAAGCCCGATCCCGAGGCCCTGGCGCAGCTGGCCCAGATGCTGGGTGAAGCCAAGCAGCCGGTGATCGTGTCGGGCCAGGGGGTGTACGACGCCCGGGTGGGCGGCGACTTGCAGGCCCTGGCCGAGCAGCTGGGCGTGGCGGTGGTCACCTCCTACAACGGCAAGGGCACGGTGGACGAGCTTTCGCCCGTGGCCTGCGGCATGTTGGGCACCTGGGGCAACCGCACCGCCAACCGCATGCTGAGCAAGGCCGACCTGGTGCTAATCCTGGGGGCCAGCATGGGCCCGGACTACACCCGCTTCCGCGACCCGGACATGATCCGCCCGGGAGATCAGAAGATCGTGCAGGTGGACATAGATCCGCGCAACGCGGGCTGGGTCTATCCCGTGGACCTGGCCATCCAGGGCGACGTGAAGGATGTGGTGGCCTACCTCCGGGATGCCGGGCTGCCCACGGAGCAAAAAGCCGCCCGCCAGGTGCTTATCGACCAGGTGCGCGAGGAAACCGGCTATAATAAGCCGCCGCGCCTGCCCGCCGCGCCGGGCACCCTGCACCACACCGACGTGGTGGCCGCGGTGCAGCGCTTCCTGGGGCCGGACGACGTGATCACCCTGGACGCGGGCAGCAACCGCATCTGGAACACCAACAGCCTGCGCATCCGCCGCCCCAACCACATTTTGGTGCCCGGCGGCGTGGGGGGCATGGGCTGGGGCGGACCGGCGGCCGCGGCGGCCAAGCTGGCCCTGCCCGAAAAGCGCGTCACCTGCCTGGCCGGCGACGGGGGATTCCTCATGACCATCGACGTGGTGGCTTCCTGCGTGCAGCACAACGTGCCGGTGGTGTTCGTGGTGTCCAACAACAGCGGCCTGGGCATGGTGCGCGACAACATGGGCGCCAAGAAGATCGCGGTGGACTTCGGCGAGGTGAACTTCGCCAAGACCGCCGAGGGACTGGGGGCCGTGGGCATGCGGGTGGACAGCTTCTCCGGCCTGGAGGACGCCCTGCGCGAGGCCCACAAGGTCGGCGGCCCGGTGGTGGTTGAGGCCAAGGTTGACCCCGCGGCCAGCTACACCCCGGCGGCCCACGGCGACGCTCTCTAGAAGCGAAAGGACAGGGCAGGGCGCACGAGGCATGAAGGCACTGGTTATCAACGCGGGCAGCTCTTCGCTGAAGCTGACCTGCTTCGAAACCCAAGGCTTCCGGGTGTTGGCCAAGGGGCAGGTGGAGCGCATCGGGCAGGAATCGCCCGCGCTGCACTACAGCCTGAATGGCGGCCCGCTGCAAAGCCTGCCGGTGGAGGCGGCCCACACCAGCCAGGCCCTTTACGCCCTGGCCTCGGCCCTGGACCAGCCTGGCCCGGACGGAGCCCCGCTCCTCAATGGCGTGGCCGTGGTGGGCCACCGCGTGGTGCACGGCGGCGAGGAGATGACCCGGCCCGCCCTGGTCACCCCGGAGATCAAGGAGCTCATCGGGCGCTACGCCTCCCTGGCTCCCCTGCACAATCCGCCCAACCTGGCGGGCATCGAGGCGGCGGAAAAGCTCTTCCCCAAGGCCAAGCAGGTGGCGGTGTTCGACACCGCCTTCCACGCGGCCATGCCGGTGCGCGCATTCATCTACGCCCTGCCTTGGGAGCTGTACCAACAGGACAAGCTTCGGCGCTACGGCTTTCACGGCATCAGCCACGCCTACGTCTTTTCCCAGGCGGCGCGCCACCTGGGCGTGGAGCCTGGGCAGCTCAAGGCGGTCACCTGCCACTTGGGCAACGGCTGCTCCATGGCCGCGGTGTCCGGCGGCGTGTCCCTGGACACCAGCATGGGCTTCACGCCCCTGGAGGGCCTGATCATGGGCACCCGCTCGGGAGACCTGGACCCGGCGGCGGTGCTTTACCTGCAAGAGCACAAGGGCCTGAGCCCGGCCCAGGCCGGTGAGCTGCTCAACCAACGCTCGGGCCTGCTGGCCTTGGCGGGCCTCGGCTCGGGCGATTTGCGCGACATCGAGCGCGCCGCATCCCAGGGCCAGGGCAGGGCCACGCTGGCCCTGGAGGCCTTTACCTACCGCATCAAGAAGTACCTGGGAGCCTACGCCGCGGCCCTGGGCGGCCTGGACACGGTGGTGTTCACCGCGGGCATCGGTGAAAACTCGCCCACCGTGCGGCGCATGGCCTGCTCGGGCCTGGAGTTCCTGGGTCTGGAGCTGGACGACGAGCGTAACCAAGCCGGCGGGGAGGGGATCAGGGAGATCTCGGCCCCGTCGTCCAAGATAAAGGTGTTGGTGATACCCACCAACGAGGAGCTGGCCATCGCCGAGCAGGCGCTTCGGCTGGTGAGCCATTCGGATTGAACAACCGCGCCCCCGCGCGCGGGCTGATTTAAATAGGAACGATGAAATCCAAGGAGAAAATGGCATGAGCAAGCAAAAGATGACCCCCAGCGAAGCCCTGGTCGAAACCATGGCCGCCGAGGGGGTGAAGAATGTTTTCGGCATCGTGGGCAGCGCCTTCATGGACGCCTTGGACCTGTTCCCCGACGCCGGCATCCGCTTCATTCCCGTGGCCCACGAGCAGGCGGCCACCCACGCCGCCGACGGCATGGCCCGCGTGACCGGCCTGCCCCAGGCCTGCATCGCCCAGAACGGCCCCGGCGCGGCCAACTTCGTTTCGGCCATGACCGCCGCCTATTGGGCCCATAGCCCGGTGGTGGCCATCGCGCCCGAGACCGGCAGCATGGGCATGGGCACCGGCGGCTTCCAGGAGCTGGACCAGATGGCCATGTTCGAGACCCAGACCGTGTACCAGGTGCGGGTCAATCGTCCCGAGCGCATGGCCGAGCTGGCCCGCCGCGCCTTCTACATGGCCAAGAACTTCAACGGCCCCACCCACCTGAACATCCCCCGCGACTATTTCTACGGCGAGCTGACCGACGATATCTACCGCACCCCGGTGATCAAGCGCGGCGCCGGCTCCATGGAAGACCTGGAGGCCGCGGCCGAGCTGGCCCTCAAGGCCAAGTACCCGGTGATCCTCTCCGGCGGCGGCGTGAGCCAGGCCGACGCCCTGGCCGAGGTGACCGCCCTGGCCGAGTATCTCAGCGCGCCGGTGGTTAACAGCTACCTGCACAACGACACCTTCCCGGCCAGCCACCCCCTGTCCTGCGGCCCCATCGGCTACTGCGGTTCCAAGGCGGCCATGCGTATCCTGGCCAAGGCGGACGTGGTCATCGCCCTGGGCACCCGCCTGGGCCCCTTCGGCACGCTGCCCCAGTACGACATCGCCTACTGGCCCGAGGACGCCAAGCTGATCCAGTGCGACACCAACGTGGCCGTGCTGGGCCTGGCCAAGCGGGCCGACGTTTACTCCTGCGGCGACGTGAAGGAGTTCACCGGCCTGCTGGTGGGGCGCATCAAGGAGCTGGCCCCCAACCTGGAGCCCAACGCCCAGCGCACCGCCGACGTGGCCAAGGAAAAGGAAATCTGGGGCACCGAGCTCGACGAGTGGAGCTCCTCCAACCAGTCGGCCCCCATGCATCCGCGCCGCTTCCACGCCGAGTGGACCAAGGCCCTGCCGGACAACGCCATCGTGGCCACCGACATCGGCAACAACAGCTCCATCATCAACGGCTACCTGAAGTTCAACGGGGTGCGCCAGCACATCAGCGCCCTGTCCTGGGGCAACTGCGGCTTCGCCTACGGCGCGGCCCTGGGTGCCAAGATCGTGTCGCCCGACGCCCCGGTGATCGCCTTCCAAGGTGACGGCGCCTACGGCATCAGCGGCCTGTCCGAGGTGATGACCGCGGTGCGCGAGAACATCCCGGTGATCGCCATCGTGGCCAACAACTTCGAGTGGGGCGCGGAGAAGAAGAACCAGATCGACTACTACGACAACCGCTTCGTGGGCGCCAACCTGCCCACCAACCCGGACTACGCCAAGCTGGCCGAGGACATGGGCGCGGTGGGCATGAAGCTGGACCATCCCGACCAGGTGGGCGACGCCATGAAGGAGGCCATCGCCTGCGGCAAGCCGGTGGTGATCAACGCCATCCTGGAAGGCGGCGAGAAGGTTCTGGCCGAGCCCTTCCGCCGGGACGCCCTCAAGCCCGCCTTCAACCTGCTACCCAAGTACAAGCACCTCAACGTCTAGCCCTCCCTCCCTCCTCCGACAAACCGTGGCCGGGCCCTTCGGGGCCTGGCCACGGGCCTCTCAGGCAATAGAAAGGGCCTGGTCCCGAAGGACCAAGCCCCTTGGTGCTCGGCGGCGCGGCCGCCGGTCCGCTGGCTGCCGCGCCCGCCCAGCGGTGGGTCTAGAGAATGGCCTCCAGGCCGGCCGCGATGGTGTCCATGCCCTGCTGTAGCTGCTCGTCGGTGATGACCAGGGGCATGAGGGTGCGCACGTTGTTGCCCAGGGTGCCGCAGTCCAAGACCAACAGGCCGTGGGCGTGGCAATAGGCGGTGAGCTTCTTGGCCAGCTCGGGCGCGGGCTGCTTGGTCTTGGGATCGCTCACCAGCTCCATGGCCAGCATGGGCCCCAGGCCGCGCACCTCGCCGATGATGGGGAAGCGCTCTTGCAGGGCGTCCAGGGCCTGCTTGGCCTTTTGGCCCAGGGCCTCGGCCTTGGCCAGGATGCCCTCGCTCTCGACCACCTCCAACACGGCCAGGGCCGCCGCGCAGGAAACCGGGTTGCCGCCGTAGGTGCCGCCCAGGCCGCCGGGATGCACGCTGTCCATCAGCTCGGCCTTGCCGCAGATGGCGCTCAGGGGCATGCCCCCGCCCAGGCTCTTGGCCATGGTCACGATGTCCGCCTCGACCCCGAAGTGGTTCATGGCAAACATCTTGCCGGTACGGCCGACGCCGGTCTGCACCTCGTCGGCGATGAGCACGATTCCCTTGTCATCGCAGAGCTGCCTGAGCTGCTGCATGTATTCGATCGGCGGCACGATGAAGCCGCCCTCGCCCAGGATCGGCTCCAGGATGATCGCCGCCACCTCGTCGGGGTTCACGTGGTACTTGAAGAACTCCTCGAAATAGGCCGAGCCGCAGTGCAATCCGCAGGAGGGGTACTCCTTGCCCCAGGGACAGCGGTAGCAATAGGGATAGTGCGCCCGGTAGATGCCGGGCATATGGGCGCCCAGCTTGTACTTGTAGGGCATCACCTTGCTGGTCAGGGCCATGGTCAAGGTGGTGCGGCCGTGGAAGGCGCCGTCGAAGCAGACCACGGCGGGCTTGCCGGTGGCGTAGCGCGCGATCTTCACCGCGTTCTCCACCGCCTCGGCCCCGGAGTTGCCGAACATGGTCTTGGTCTCGCCCGCCACAGGGGCGATGGCGTTGATCTTCTCGGCCAGGGCCACGTAGGGCTCGTACATGGAAACGTGGAAGCAGCCGTGCAGGTATTGGTCGGCCTGTTCCTTGATGGCCGCCACCACCTTGGGGTGCCGGTGGCCGATGTTGTTTACCCCGATGCCCCCGGCGAAGTCGATGTACTGGTTGCCTTCCGGATCCCAGACCAGGGCGCCCTCGGCCTTGGCCATCACGATGGGGGTTACGTTGCCCACGCCACGGGGAACCGCTTGCTGCCTTCTGTTGGTGATATCCGCCGCGCTCATTGCGCTGTCTCCTTGCGGGGCGGCCGCGCCGTCCCCAAAAATCGTGGCCAATTCAGGCTTAGGTGATGGGCACCGCGCCCGCCTCGCCCTCGGGCCAGGCATTGAACACCCCCTCCCACAGAGCGATCTTGCCGTCGATCATGGTCAGGAACTCCATGCCCTTGCCGCGCATCGCGCGGCCGGTCTGGGCGTCGGTCCACTGGCCGGTCCACATGTCGCCGATAATGTCGCCGGTCAGGGCCTGGAAGCTCTTGACCAGCTTGTAGTCCTTTTGCCGGGCGAAGCGCGCGGCCAACCACTCTTTGGCCGCGGCCTTGCCCCGGATTTCCGGGTGGTCCGCGAAACGGATCACGATGTCCTCGCGCCAGCCGTCGGCCAGGCGCTCCACGTCCTTTGCGTGGAAGGCCTCCACCAGCCCGGCGATCATGGTCCGGGCCTGCTCAATAGTCATGCAGGGCGCGGGCGCGTCGGGTGCCTGGCTCATAGGCACATCTCCGCCACCATCCTGGCGTACACCCGGCAGGCCGGGGCCAGATGGTCCACGGGCACCACGTCGCGGGGGGTGTGGGCCAGGTGCTCGTCGCCCGGCCCGAAGCCCACGCAGGGGATGCCCGCCTGATTGATGAAGGTGCCGTCCACCCCGAAGTACCAGGCCCCGGGCTCGGCCGGAGCGCCCAGCACCGCCTCGCGAGCGCGCTGCATGGCCATGACCACCGGGCTCTCGGGCGGGGTGAACATGGCCGGGAACCACTTCAAGAGCTCCACCTCGGCCTTGAACTCCGGGTCCGTGGCGGCCAGGCGCTCGATGAACTCCGAGAAGCTCGCCACGATGTCATCCTGGCTCTCGCGGGGCAGGAAGCGGCGGTCGATCACCGCGCGGCAGCGGTCGGGCACGATGGGGGTCAGGGCGCCGGGCGAGGCCTCGATATCCAGGACGGTCCAGGTGGCGTCGCCCAGGAAGTCGTGGGAGGGCAGGGGATAGCCTTGCTCCAGGGCCCGCAGATAGGCGGTCATCTTGAGGATGGCGTTGATGCCCCCGGCCGGGTTACCGCCGTGGGTGGTCTTGCCCAGGGTGGTCACGGCCAGTTCGGCCTTGCCCCGGTGGCCCAAATAGACCCCCAGGTTGGTGGCCTCGCCGCTCACCGCGAAGTCGGCGCGGAAGCCCGCGTCCAAGACCGCCTTGATGCCTTCGCCCCGGGCCATCTCCTCGCGGGCCACGCAGGTGACCAAGAGATCGCCCGTCAGAGGCAGGCCCAGGGCCTTGACCACGCCGCCCGCCTCGATCATGCAGGCCACGGCGGCCTTCATGTCGCTGGCCCCGCGTCCGTAGATCACCGGACCCTCGTGGCCAAAGGGCGCGCCGTCGACCACCTCGCCGGAAAAGGGCTCTTCCATGGAGCCCACCCCGGCGTGGTCGATGTGGCCGTTGAACATCAGGCTGGGGCCGCTGCCCGAGCCCTTGATGATGCCCACCACGTTGTGCATGGCGTCGCGGTGCACTTGGTCATAGCCCAGCTCGCGCATGCGGGCTTCCACCACCTCGGCGATGGCCGCCTCCTCCAGGCTCAGGCTGGGGGTCTGGATGAGCTTCTGGGTCAGGGCGGCCACGCGGCCCGGGTCCACCGCTGCCTCTATCTCGCGCATGGTGTCTTCTTCCTTGTCGCTAATAGCCCAGATAAGCCCGCTGCACGTGCTCGTTCTCGGCCAGCTTGGCGCCCTCGTCCTCCATGGCGATCTTCCCGTTCTCCATGATGTAGGCCCGGCTGGCCACGCTCAGGGCCCACTTGGCGTTTTGCTCCACCAGGAGA
This sequence comes from Desulfarculaceae bacterium, assembly GCA_020444545.1. Lineage (NCBI taxonomy): Bacteria > Pseudomonadati > Thermodesulfobacteriota > Desulfarculia > Desulfarculales > Desulfarculaceae > Desulfarculaceae bacterium. The sequence continues at coordinate 257,091 of JAHLKT010000005.1, forward strand.
ATCGTCACCTTGCGCTCCTGGTAGATCTGGCGCACCACGTGGAAGATGTCCTCGCGCACCACCGGGGCCAGGCCCAGGCTGGGCTCGTCGAGCATGAGCAGCTTGGGGCCGGAGAGGATCGAGCGGGCGATGGCCAGCATCTGGGCCTCGCCGCCGCTCATGGTGCCGGCCTCCTGGTTCTTGCGCTCAGCCAGGCGCGGGAAGAGCTCGAACACGAACTCCATGTCCCGATCCACCGCCTTTTCGTCGCTGCGGGTGAAGGCGCCCATGCGCAGGTTGTCCTTCACCGACAGGTTGGGGAAGACCTCGCGGCCTTCCGGCGCCTGCACCACCCCCATCTGCACGACCTTGTGCGAGGGCATACCGCTGATCTTCTTGCCCATGAAGGAGATGGTTCCGCCGGTGGGCTTGAGCAGCCCGCTGATGGTTTTCAACAGGGTCGACTTGCCCGCCCCGTTGGAGCCGAGCAGGGTGACCAGCTCGCCTTCCTTGATTTCCATGGACACGCCGTGCAAAGCCTTGGCCTTGCCGTAAGCCACGGTGAGGTTCTCCACCTTAAGCATTGGCTTCACCTCCTAGATAGGCTTCCACCACCAGGGGATCGGAGTAGACCTCCTTGGGCTCGCCCTCGGCCAGCTTCTCGCCGTAGTGCAACACGATCAGGCGGTGGGAGATGTCCATGATCACCTTCATCACGTGCTCAATGATCAGGATGGTGATGCCCTGCTCGTTTATCTGTCGGATGATCTTGATTTGCTCGTTTTGCTCGGCCGGGTTGAGCCCGCTGCTGGGCTCGTCCAACAAGAGCAGCTTGGGCCGGGTGGCCAGAGCCCGGGCGATCTCCAGGCGCTTGCTCATGGCGTAGGGCAGGTTCTCGGCCCGCTCGTCGCGGTACTTTAATAGCCCCACCGAGGCCAAGAGGCCCTCGGCCGTGGCGCAGGCTTCCTTGTCCTGGTTGAAGGCGCAGGCCCGCCGGAAGAAGGAGCCCCACACCAGACTCCAAGGGCCGTCCTTGCCCCGGTCCACCATGGCGGTGAGCACATTCTCCAAGACGGTGAGCCGCTTGAAGATGCGCACCACCTGGAAGGTGCGGGCGATGCCCTTGACGTTGACCTGGCTGGCCTTGAGCCGCGAGATGTCCTCGCCCTGGTAGATGACCTTGCCCTCGCTGGGGTGGAAGGCCCCGGAGAGGATGTTGATCAGGGTGGTCTTGCCCGCCCCGTTGGGCCCGATGAGCCCCATGACCTCGCCCTCGTTGAGGGTGAAGCTTACGTCCTGCAAGGCGGTGAGGCCGCCGAAGTTCTTGGTGACGTGCTGGGTTTCCAGTAGCGCCATGGCTTAAGCCTCCTCTCCGTTAGAGCCGCGCCGTTCGCGCCAGCGGTCCCAAATGCCCACGATGCCGCCGCGCATGAACAGGATGGTCACGATGAGCAAGGCGCCGTAGATGATCAGGCGCACGTCCATCTTCACTATGTCCTCCACGAAGCGCAGGCCCTCGGACAGGAAGGTGAGCAGCACCGCGCCCAGCACCGGGCCGGTGAGAGTACCCAGGCCGCCGATCATGGTCATGGTCAGGGCCTGGAAGGTCTCGCCCAGGGAGAGCAGATCCGGGCTGATCAGGCGCTGGTAGTGCGCCAGCAGGGCCCCGGCGAAGCCGCCGAAAAAGGCGCTGATGGTGAACACGGTGAGCTTGTAGCTGTTGGTGCTTATGCCGATGCTCTGGGCCCCGGTTTCGTCCTCGCGCATGGCCTGCAGGCTCAGGCCGAACTCGCTGCGGGTAAGGCGGCGGAAGCAGAACAGGGCCCAAGCCGTCGCGGCCAGGGCCACGTAGTAAAAGGTCAGCTCGCTGGTGAAGCGGATGCCCCAAAAGCCGGGCAGGGGCGGGATGCCGTAGAGGCCCAGGGAGCCCCGGGTCAGGCCGACCCAGTTCATGGCCACCAGGCGCAATATCTCGGCGAAGCCGATGGTGGTGATGGCCAAATACGGCCCGGACAGGCGCAAGGCGGGGATGCCCAGCAGGAAGCCGGCTGCCCCGGCCAGTCCCCCGCCCAGGAACATTCCGATCCAGGGCGACACCCCCAGCTTGATGGCCAGCAGGGCCGAGGTGTAGGCCCCGATGCCGAAGAAGGCGGCGTGCCCCATGTTGAGTTGGCCGGCGTAGCCGGTGATCAGGTTCCAGCTTGAGGAGAAGATCACGAAGATCAGCGACATCACCAGCAGGTGCTGAATGTAGCGGTCGGTGATGATCAGAGGCAGGGCCACGCACAGGGCCATGCCCGCCACCGCCAGGAATTTTTGCTTGCCGTCCATCATTCCTCGCTCCTTCCGAACAGGCCGTGGGGGATTATCAGAAGCACAAGGATGAGGATGACGAAACCGATGGCGTTCTTATATTGCATGGAGATGTAGGCCCCGCCCAGGGACTCGGCCACGCCCAGGATGAAACCGCTGAATATGGCTCCCCGGATGTTGCCCATGCCGCCCAGGATGGTGACCACGAAGGCCTTGAGGGTGGGCACCGCGCCCATGGTGGGATAGATGGCAAAGATGGTGCCGTAGAGCACTCCGCCCAGGCCGGCCAGGGCGCTGCCCAGGGCGAAGGTGACCGCGTAGATCAAATTGATGTTAATGCCCATCAACTGGGCCGCCTTGCGGTTCTGGGCCGTGGCTTGGATGGCCACGCCCATGCGGGCCCGGTTGAGGTATATCTGCAGCAGGATGATGATGCCCAGCGACATGGCGAGGCACAACAGGCGCATCATGCTGGTGGAGAACAGCCCGAGGTCGGCCGTGGCCCCGTGGAAGGGGTCGGGCAACATGCGCGGGGTGGCCCCGAAAAATAGCTGGGCCAGGTTCTCCATGACGATGAACAGGCCGATGGAGACCATGATCTGGTCCAGGTCGGTCCAGCGGGTCATGAGGGGGCGGAACACGCCCCGCTCCACCAACACGCCCAAGACACCCACCCCGGCCAAAGCGGCCAGAAGCGAGCCCACCCAACCCATCCAGCCCGGCATCCAGGCCAGGACGAAAACGGCGATGTAGGCGCCCACCATGGCGAAGTCCCCGTGGGCGAAGTTGCTGACGCGCATCACCCCGAAGATCATGGTCAGGCCCACGGCGATCAGGCTGTAGACACTGCCCACAATCAAGCCGTTGGCCACTTGTTGTAAAAAAAGTGATTCCATTGCTCTACCAGTCGAATGATGGCCTGGACCCGCTCCCCGGGGGGGAGAGGAGGGGACGGGGCGAACCCCGTCCCCCTGCTTATATTTACCGCCGGTCACAGTATCCGGCGGATTGGGAGCTTACTTGCAGCGGCGTTCGGACCAGGGCTTGGGCACTTCGTACTTGGCCGCGGCCTTGTCCAACGGGAAAACCACTTCGGTGTCCGGCTGGCAAGCCTTGTTCAGCTTGACCTGCAGCACCGGAGCCAGCAGGGCGTGCACCTGGCCATTTTTGCCGAACTTGATGTTGCCCTGGGTCAGGGTCATGTTGGTGGTCTTGAGGGCGTCGCGCACCTTGTCGCGGTTCTCCTGCAGATCGTCGCCCAGCTTGCCGGCCCGCTTGATGGCGTCGGCGATGACCATCAGGTTGTCATAGCCCTGGCTGGAGAAGATGCCCGGACGCGAGCCGGGGAACTTCTTCTCATATTCCTTGACGAAGACCGCGACGAGGGGGTCCTTCATGCTCTTGGTGGGCTCCATGCTGCAGCCCATGGCGTACTCGCTCACCGAGCCGGTCATCTTGAAGTAGGCCTGGGTGAAATGGCCGCCAGCGCCCATCCACTGGGTCACGTAGTTGAGCTCCTTGGCCTGCTTCTGGATCAGGGCCGCCTCGGTGGTGGAGGCGATGTTGAACACCAGCTCGGGGTTGAGCTTCTTGAGGTTGGAGATCTGGGTGGTGAAGTCGCTGTCGCCGATCTCGAAGTAGTAGCTGCCCAGAATCTTGAAGCCCTCTTTCTTGCAGACCTCTTCCCAGATCTTCTGGGCGTCGCGGCCGTAGTCGGAGTTCTCCATGAAGAAGGCCACTGTCTTGGGCCGCTTCACCTCCTTGAGCCATGCTATGCTGCCCGCGATGGCCTGGCTGCTCTCGTTGCAGGTGCGGAAGACATACTCATAGCCGCGGTTGGTGATGGTGGGGCTGATGGCGATGCCCACCGCGTTTGGGGTCTTCTCGAACTGGCAGATCTCGCTGGTGGCGATGTTAACCGAGGAGCAGTAACCGCCGCCCACCACCAGGACCTCGTCCCGGGTGAGCAGTTTTTTCACCGCGGCCACACCGTTGGCCGGCTTGCAGGAGGTGTCGGCGAAGATAAGCTCCACCGGACGGCCGTTGATGCCGCCGCCGGCGTTGACCTTGTCCAGGGCCAGGAGCATGCCCATTTTCATCTCACTGGCGTTGTGAGCCAGGGGACCGGTGAAGGGGCCCAGAATGCCCACCTTGATGGGGTCGGCCGCCGAGGCCGGCCCAGCCATGATCACGCCCAGGCAAAGGGCCAAGGCCAATATCGCAAGACTCAATTTTTTCACGATCAATTTCCTCCTTGGAGATGATGGACGACCGCATTGGGGCCTACCCCCACGGCCGCGGTTCGCCAATGGCAAAGGGTCTTGGTCCGCTTCCTCTTACTCCACCGTCTTGCACCAGCGCGCCAGGAACAGGGCGTAAAGTTTCGCGGTATGCATGATACTCTCGATATTCACCCGCTCGTTGTCGGCGTGCATGTTTTCCCCCTCCGGGCCGTAGCAGGTGGCCTGGCCCTTGCCGTAGTGCACAAAGGCCCTGAGGTCGGTGGTGGCGGTGGAAAACGCCGCTTCGGCCGGACTGCCGGTCAGCTCGGTCTTCAACTCGCTGATCAGGTTGAAGGCCGGCTGGTCCCGGGGAATCTGGTGGCCCAGGGAACGGAAGCCGTAGAACTCCACCTGGGGCGGGTTGGAGGCCAGCCAGGGATCGGAGGCCGCGGCCCGGGCGATGGTCTGCTCCACCTTGCTCCGGACCTCCTCGAAGCTTGTGCCCGGCAGGAAGCCCTGGCGGCAATGGAACTCAGCCTTGGCGGGCACGGTGGAGGGCCAGTCGCCGCCGTTGATTATGCCGATGTTGAAGTTGGCCGGGTGCTTAATCTCCGGCAAGCCGGGATGGGACCCCACGTTCAGTTCCTCTTCCAGCCCCCTGAGGGCCTGGATGAGCGAATAGCACTTCTCAATGGCGTTGACCCCGCCGTGGGTGTCCAGCACGTGGATGGGCACCCCGCCCAGGCTGACCTTGAACCAGCACACTCCCACCTGGCTGGTGAGGATGGACTGGCCCAGAGGCTCGGGGATCAGCACCGCGTCGGCGTCGTAACCGGCCAGCACGCAGGCCAGGGCCCCGTTGCCGGTGCACTCTTCCTCGATCACCCCCTCCAGGGTTACCGGCGCGGCCAGGCCCAGCCCGGCCTTTTGAACCGCGGCCAGGGCATAGGTCATGGCGGCCACGCCGCCCTTCATGTCCGAGGCGCCCCGGCCGTAGAGCCAGCCGTCCTTGACCAGGGGGTCGAAGGGGTCGCGCTCCCAGCGGCCCAGAGGCTCCGGGCTCACCACGTCCAGGTGGCCGTTGAAAAGCGCGCTCTTGCCGCCTTCGGCGTCCGCGGGGCGCACGGCCACCACATTGTAGCGGCCCTCGTAGCTCCAGGGCACCGGCCCGAAGCCGGGATGGGATGCCAGAGCCTCGGGGTCAATCTCCACCTTTTGGGGAGTCAGCCCCAGCTTGACCATCTCCTGTTCCATGACCTGGAGCACCGAGGCCTCGTTGCCCAGGGTGCTGGGCTCGGCCACCAAGCGGGCGGCGAAGTCCACGATGTCGTCACTAAGCCGCCCAACCGCCTCGAGCAGGGCTTCCTCGGCTTTTTGCATGATTCTCTCCGTTGGTGTCTTCATGTCAAAACTCAACCGGACCGCCGGGAGGCAGCAACATCTCGGCCCCGGTGCGCCGCCGCACCTCGTCCAGGTCGCGGTTGGTGGTGGCCACCACCAGGACCGCCTCGGCCCCGGCGCCGGGTTCACCGCGTTCAGCCAGCTCGCGGGCCAGCCAGGGGCCGAGTTGCTCCAGGCGCTTGGCCAGTCCCGGGCCGCCGGGCACGCCGATCACGATCTGGGCGTGGTCCGGGCCGGGCTCCAGGGTGTCCACTATGTTCCACAAGAGGCTCAAATGGTGCTCTCTCGGTCCGGGCCTGAGCTAAAACGCCTAGCGGGCGTTGCGGGCCTTGCCGCTGACCGACTCCATGGCGATCTTGTAGACCCGCGCCTTGTCGTAGACCTTGGCGGTGTACTCCAGGCCCTCGGCGCGGAACTCCGGGCTGTATTTGTCCAGCAGGCCTTCCAAGGCGGTCTGCTTCTCCGCTCCCTCCACCTCCAGGCACTGGCCGAACACCACCGCGCTCTCATAGAGCGTTGCGAACTCGTCGGGCATCACCTCGCAGCGGTTGACCACCACGAATGAGACCCTGTCGTTGGCCGCCAGATTGTCCAGCTTTTGGCCGCTAAGGCCGCAGTGGAAGTAGAGGCTGCCCTCCAAGAGACAGTAGTGCAGGGGAGTGCCGTAGGGCTGACCCTCGGCTGAGGTGGTACAGAGCACCCCGTAGTCGCCTTTGGCAAGGATTTCCTGGGTTTGCTCTGGGGTGGCGGCCCGGTCTTTACGGCGCATCTCGCGGGTCATGGCTGACTCCTGGAGTGGCAAGTTTCGGTGGTGATGTTCAAAGGAGACGGGGTTAGTTCAAAGCAACCACTGTGCCAGGGCGCAAGTCGTTGATATGATAGCTTATATTTTAGTTAGGAATGATTCGGCGGTGCGGTGGCGCAACAAAAATAGTATCAAAAATGTAGATTATCAGCACAACCGCCCGGAAATAGATGTCTATTTATGTCGTTGCCCTATTGCACCGCGTTGCGATTATTCAACAATGCTTTGGGGCGGCTTTTTGGCCTTGCGGGAGATGGTGCTGTGGTTGATGCCCAGGTGGCGGGCCGCCTCCCGCTGGCTGCCGAAAACCCGGATGGCCTTGGCGATCAGCTCCTGCTCCAGGCGCTGCACCGCCTGGGGCAAGTTCCACTGGTCCTCGCCCTCCCGCGCTGTCTGCTCCCCGCCGGCCCGGCGCACTCCGGCCGGCAGGTCGGCCAGGTCCACCACCTCGCCGGGGGCCAGCACCACCAGTTGCTCCAGGAGGTTGGCCAGCTCACGCACGTTGCCCGGGTAGGGGTAGCGGCACAGGGCTTCCAGGGCCGCGGGAGAAAGGACCTTGTCCGTGGCGCACTTGGCATTGAACTGCTTGAGGAAGTGATGCACCAGCAGGGGGACGTCCTCGCCCCGCTCCCGCAGGGGGGGCAGGTGCAAGGGCACCACCTTGAGGCGGAAGTAGAGGTCTTGGCGGAACTGGTGCTCGGCCACCATGCGGTCCAGGTCGCGGTTGGTGGCCGCGATGATGCGCACGTCGATGCGCCGGGGGGTGGTGGAGCCCACCCGCACCACCTCGTTGTCCTCCAGGAACCGGAGCAGCTTGGCCTGCACGCTCAGCGGCAGCTCACCCACCTCGTCCAAAAGCAGGGTGCCCCCCTGGGCCAGCTCGAAGTAGCCCAGCTTGCCGCTCTCCAGCGCTCCGGTGAAGGCGCCGCGCTCATAGCCGAAAAGCTCGGCCTCGATGAGGTTGGCCGGGATGCCGCCGCAGTCCACCCGTACCAGGGGCCCTTCCTTGCGGGGGGAGGCCTCGTGGATCAGCTTGGCGAACAGCCCCTTGCCCACCCCGGACTCCCCGGCCAGGAGCACGCTGGAGTCCACCTGGGCCACCCGCATGGCGGTGTCAAAGGCGCGCATCATCACCGGAGCGCGCATGATCACCTGGGAGGCCAGGTCTTGGTGCAGATGAATCAAGGAGAGCTCACTGCGGTACTGCTGGGTGAGCAGGCGGCTCTCCTCCAGCTCGGCTTGCAGGCGGTTGAGCTCGGTGAGGTCGCGGGCGTTGATCACCACCAGGCGCACCTCGCCTTCGTCGTTGAACACCGGGGTTCCAGTGACCAAGCACTGGCCGCCGTCGCGCTGGTTCTGCACAAAGGTGACCGGAGCCCGGCTGGCCAGCACCTCCAGGGTGGCCGAGCGGTCGAAAAAGCCCTCGGCCACCAGGTTCTCCACATTGCGCCCCACCAGCTTGTCGGCCCCGAGCCCGGTGCCCTTGGCCGAGGCCGCGTTGACCTTGATCACCTTGCCCACCGCATCGCTGATCCACAGGCCGTCGTGCGAGGACTCGATGATCACGTCCAGTTGCTCGGAAAGCTCCTTGTAGGCGGCCAATTGGTCGGCCAGGCTCTCGTACTCCGACACATCCTGGAAGATGCTGAGCACCCCGATAATCTCGCCGCCGTCGCGGATGGCGGTGCGGTTGGCGATGATGGTGCTTTCGGTTAGGCGCACCTTGCGCCCCACCTGGGGCTGGCCGCTGGCGATGATCCGGCGCATGTCGGCCCAGGCCTCGGTGCTCAGCTCGCCCAGGTGGCGGCCCATCACGTCCTCGAGGGTGAAGCCGGCCAGGGTGCGCGCCGCCTGGTTGTAGACCACGATGAACCCGTCGCGGTCCACCACCACCACGCCGTTGTGCGCCGACTCCAGGAGTTGGCGCAAGGGGGCTATTTGGTCAAAGTCCAAGAGCATACGAGGCTCCGCCGGGTATAAACGCCACTACTGAATCTTTAGCATACTTCATGCTCGCTGACATGCCATAGCCGGCGCGCCCCCGCCGCCCTCAAAGCTCCGGGCCGGGGCGTGAGGCCCCGACCCGAATTTTTGCGGGAACGGCTTTCGCCAGGCCCTAGAAGGTCCACTTGTCCTCGAACATGCTGATGGGCGGGTGGGCCGCCGGGTCGGTGAGGATGTCGATGAGGCTCAGGCCCGGCTCGCTAATGGCCTGGTCCAGGGCCTCGGCCAGCTGGCCCGGGTCGCTGACCCGCACCCCGTTGCACCCACAGGCCCGGGCCACGGCGGCGTGGTCCACGCTGCTCATGTATATGGCGTCGGTGTGGTCGCCGAACTTAACGTTCTCCGCGTGCACCTGATAGCCCAGCACCGAGTTATTGAGCACCATCACCGTGAGGTCCAGGCCCATGCGCTTGGCCGCCTCCATCTCGGACCAACAGTGGCCGAAGCCGCCGTCGCCCACCAGGCACACCACCGGCGCTTCGGGCCGGGCGATCTTGGCGCCCATGGCCATGGGCAGGCCCCAGCCCAGACCGGCCAGGCCGCGCGGGGTGAGGAAGCGCATGCCGGCCTTAAGGCTGGTGAGGTAGTTGACGGTCCAGATGGAGGAGTAGCTGGCGTCGGCCACCACGATGGTCTCCGGGGTGAGCCACTGGTTCAGCTCGCCCATGAGGCGCTCGGGCCGGATGGGCTCCTGGTCCGAGGCAAGGCGGGGGGCTGCCTCCTCCGCATGGCGGATCTTGCCCTCGGCAATCTTCTCTTCCAGGGCAGGGCGGGCCGCCCGGCGGGCCGAAAGGTCCATGCCCTCCATGGCGGCTTTGAGCTGGGCCAGGGCCAGCTTGGCGTCGCCCAGCAGGGGCAGGGCCTCGTAGTTGCGCCCGATCTCCATGGGGTCCGCGTCGATGTGGATGTACTTGGCATCTGTGGGGTAGAGCGACCAGGAGTCCGTGCCGTTCTGGTTGGTGCGGCTGCCGATCAAGAGGATCACGTCCGCTTGGGTCACCAACTCCCGCTGGAACTTGGCCATGCCGCCTGTGCCCATGAAATAGCCCGCCACGCCCAGGCTGAGGGGGTGGCGCTCGTCCACTGATCCCTTGCCCATTACCGTGGTGGCCACGGGCAGGCAGGCGGCCTCCTGCAAGGCGGCCAGCTCGGCGGTTGCCCCGGAGAGGTGCACCCCGCCGCCCGCGATGATCAGGGGCCTCTCGGCCTTGGCCAGCATCTCGGCAGCCTGGGCCAACAGGGCCGGGTCCGGCGCGGTGCGCATCAGGGGGAAGCGGCTCAGGTCGTGGGCGCGGTCCATGGGTCCGGCCTGGCGCGGGGCCACCAGCAGGTCCGCGGGCAACAGCAGGGCCGCCGGGCCGGGGCGGCCGCTGGTGGCCGCGCGGAAGGCCATGTCCAGATAGTCGTCCACCCGGGAGGCCTGCTCCAGGCGGCGGACCCATTTGGTGCAGGCCCCGAACAGGGCCAGATGGTCATACTCCTGGAAGGCGTTCTTGTCGGTCTGGGTGAGGGCCACCTCTTGCACCAGGGCCACCACCGGCACCGAGGCCTTGAGCGCCTCGGCCAGGGGCGGCACCAGCAGGGTGGCGGCCGGGCCGTTCTGGGCGGTGACCACTCCGGCCTGGCCCGAGATGCGGGCAAAGCCGTCGGCCATGGCCCCGCCCATGTTCTCGGTGCGGTACCAGGCCTGGCGGATGTTGTGCCGCTTGGCGGCAAGGTGCAAGGCGCTGGGCAGGCTCTGGCCGAACATCTGTTTTACCCCGTGGCGCACCAGGCCCTCGGCCAGGGCGTCGGCTACGGTGCCGGCGAAGTCCATGGTTTGAGATTGTCTTTTCTGCTCGCTGCTCATGGCGTTGTTCCTCTCGGGTTGCATCAACCGGCGAACATGCCGGTGCCGCCGGTTACTTCCAAAGTGATGCCGGTGATCCACTCCGCCTCGTCCGAGGCTAAAAAGGCCGCCGCGTGGGCCACGTCTTCGGGCTTGCCCGGCCGGCCCAGCACCACCTGCTCGGGCTTCATGATGCCCGCGTCCAGCTTGGCGGTCAGCTCGGTGGCGATGAACCCAGGCAGGATGGCGTTGGCGGTGATGTTGTATTGCCCCAGCTCGCGGGCGGTGCTTTTGGTCAGGCCGATCATGCCCGCCTTGGACGAGGCATAGGAGCAGTGCCCGTAGGAGCCGCCCTTGCCCGCCCGCGAGGAGATGTTGATGATGCGGCCCCAGTTGCGCGGGATCATCAGGCGCGCCGCCGCCCGGGTGCCGATGAAAGCCCCGCGCAGGTTCACGCTGAGCACCTTGTCCCACTGCTCGGCGGTCATCTCGGCGAGCATGGCCCGGCTGCCCAGGCCCGCGTTGTTCACCCAGATGTCCAGGCCGCCGAAGTGCTGCGCCGCCTGGGAGGCCGCGCTCTCGATGCTGTCCTCGTCGGCCACGTCCATGTTGAGGGCCAGGCCCTTGCGGCCCAGGGCGGTCACCTCCTCGGCGGTCTGGCGGGCGATGTCTCGGTCGATGTCGGCCACGGCCACGTGGGCTCCCTTTGCGGCCAGCTCCAGGGCGATGGCCCGCCCGATGCCGCGCCCCGCGCCGGTTACCAAGGCGATGCGGTCTTGCACCTCGTTCACTCCCTATCTCGGGCCCAGGCCCGGGAACTGTTGCAAATAATCCAGCATGGCGCTCTGCATCTGGTGCAAATGCTTTTTCATGGCCTTTTCAGCCGCGCGGCCGTCCTGGGCGGCGCAGGCCTCGATGATCTTCTCGTGCACTTCCAGGAATTCCTGGAACTGGTCGGAGACCGCGATGGTCACGTACTGGTAGCGGTAGATGCGCCGCTTGAGGGTCTCCAGCAACAGGCGCAGGTTCTCGTTGCCGCAGTTCTCATAGAAAAAGTAGTGCAGCTGGCTGTTGTAGTGAATCCACTCTTTGAGGTCGCGCTTGGCTGCGGCCTTGCGGCAACCGGCTTGCAGCTTTTTCAGATGAGCCACCTGGGCCTTGGTTGCCTTTTCGGCGCTCAGGCGGGCGGCGTAGCTCTCCAGGATGCGCCGGAGGTCGTAGATCTCCTCCACTTGGCGAACCGAGAGCTTGGATACGCGGTAGCCCTTGTTGGGCGCGTAGGTGAGCAGGCCCTCGCCCTCCAGCAGGCGTAGGCACTCGCGGATGGTGCTGCGGCTGGCGTTGAAGCGCTGGGCCAGGTCTTTTTCGGTGAGGCGCTCACCGGGCGAGAGCTGGCCGTAGGTGATCTCCTCGCGGATGGCCTCGAAGATGGTTTCGCGCACCGAGCGGGTCATGGAGCGACGCCTTTCCGGACGCAAGGGCCGCCCGTTAAGTTCGTATGATTGCCTGATAACATTGTCCGACAATCTGTGTCAAGCCGAATCGGCCGGGAGAACTGGACGCCCCGAGACCAGGGCCAAGATCGACAAGAGGGTTTTGAAGGAAGGAAAGATGGTTCAAAAGGCGGTCGGGGCCTTGCGAGTGATCCGGCCTGCCTAGGGCCCGCAGACGGGAGGCTCTTTAGACACCGACCTCCCGGCCCGCCGTGGGTCCCGGCGGATGAGCGCGAAGCGGGTCGCCACCACTACGGCCCCGTTGCTTTCGGGTTAAGGCCCGTCCCCAAAAAACGGGGCCCGGGCGCATGGCCCGAGCCCCGGAAGGCTGGCGCAAAAAGGGGAGGGCGCTAGTCCGCGTCCCCGTTTTCCTCGATGATCTGGTGGGTGGCCAGGATCTCGGGCGCGGTGGCCGTGCCGGTGACCCCCACCTTGCCCACCGAGACCCGGGCGGCCAGGTTGGCGATCTCGGCCGCGTGCACGAAGCTGGCCCCGGCGCATAGGGAAGAGGCGATGGCCGAGGCCACCGAGTCGCCCGCGCCGGTGGGGTCGATCTCGCCGTCCAGGGGCACGGTGGGTACCTTGGTGTAGTTGCCCTCGCGGTCGAAGAACATGATGCCGTTCTCGCCCCGGGTGATGTAGAGCTCGCTGCGCAGCTTCTTGACCAATATACGGCCCGCTTCGATCACCACCTCCACCCCGATTTCGTGGCTGGTGTGCGACTGGTAGATGCCCGCGGCCATGGCCGCCTCGTAGTCGTTGGGCACGCAGATCAGGCCCTTGAACTGGTCCACGCGCAGGCGGCTGTCGCCGATGGCCACCTTGCCGCTGGCCGTGATCTTCTCGTCCAAATAGGTGAGCACGTTGTCGGTGACCACGCCGGTGCCCAATATCTCGGCGTAATCGGCCACCACGAAGCCGTCCACCACTTCCAGGACGGCCGCGATGTTGTCTTTGATCTGCTCTTCCTGGGCCGAGGAGATGGCCTTGGCGCTCTCGGTGTCCACCCGGGCCACCTGCTGCACCCGGCTGTGATAGGCCGAGGCGTAGAACTTTTCGAAGGCGCCGGTGAGGCGGTCGCTCACCTCCACCATATAGCTGGTGTCGATGCCCCGCTCCTTGAGGATGTCCAGGAGGATGCGGCCGTTGTGGTCGTGGCCCACGATGCCGATGGCGCAGACCTGGGCCCCCAGGTCGGCCAGGTTCAGGGCCACGTTGCCTGCCGCGCCGGGAAGGTAGCGGGTGGAGTCCTGGGACTTGAGCCTGATGATGGGGATGGGCGCTTCGCGGGAGATCACCTCCATGATGCCCAGGGAGTAGCGGTCCAGATAATAGTCGCCCAGCACGCAGATCTTGGTGTCCTTCACCTTGGCCAGGATGTCGCTCAGGGCGGCGCGGTCGATGGTCATCAGGGACATGGGAGGTCTCTCCGCTGTGGCCGTCCGGTGGAGCGGCCGGGTTGGTCAGTGGCTCAGCACCAGTTGGCCAGGGCGTGGCTCATGATGTCCACGTTGCCCTCGCTGTAGGATTTGTCCGAAACGTATCCCCGCTCGCCCTTGGCCCGCACCGCCTCCTTGAGGCCGGGGTCGGAGTTGTTGGGGCAGGCGGCATAGCCCGCGGCCTGCAACATCTCCAGGTCCGAGTGCAACGAGTCGCCCACCGCCAGGGTGGCCTCCAGGTCGAAACCCAGGGCGCGGGCCAAATGGCTCAGGGCGTTGGCCTTGCCGATGTTGGGGAAGATGTCCACCGCGCCCGAGGAGGGGGAGATGGTCACGTGCCCCCGGGCGATGGCTTGTTTGAGCTCCTCGGGGAAGAAGAACTCCTCCAGCCAGGCCACCAGGCCCGGCCCCACGTTCTTCTTGAACTCGAAGGTGACCATGGCCATGCGGTCCTTGAGCATCTTGATGCCGGTGTGCGGGAAGCGCTCGCGGGCCAGGGTGTCCAGGTCCAGCTTGGCCCGCCAATCCAGGAACATCTTGATGCTGGCCCGCTGGGCCGCGTCCAGGTCCATGTCCTCGAAGAGCAGGTGGCCGCCCTCGCCGGGGAAGTAGACGATGTTGCCGCATTCGCAGATGGAGGGACCTTGGAAGTCCAGGGCGTGGATGATGTTGTCGCACTCATGCACCGAGCGGGCGGTGGCCACCCCGAAGCTGGTGTCCGGCAGGCGCTTGGTTATGGTGCGCAAACGGACCAGGCCCTCGGAATAGGGCGATAGGTCCTGCTTGTCCGGGTAGCCCGGCTTGACGAAGTCGTCGATGCAGCCGTCAATGTCGTTGAAAACGTAGCTAATGCTCATGCCATCGCGCCCAGGCGGACGGTTTGTATCCCTTGGCCTCCCGTGGGGCCCGGCCGGGCAACCAACGGAAAACTCACTGTAATTAAAGGAAACTATACCCAAGGGCCTTCAAACATCAAGCCCAAAGGGATTCACCCCCGGCCACGCCGCTCGTGCGCCGGGGCCGAACCTCAATGAGCCTACCTTTTGGCGCGGGCCTAGTCAATCAGGCGGCCGCCGCGCCGGGGGCGGCTTGGAAGGCATGTCCAGCCAGTAAAGGAGCCATGCCCCACCGGGCGAACCGCGCTCGTAAAGCCCATTTTTGCCAAGAAGACCAATCACCTTGAATGGTTAGGTGTTTAAAGCCTGTCTCCGTAACAAGTTGATAATAAAAATGTAATCGAATAGCCAAAAATCGCTTGACACTAGTGAATTGGATTTTCTATGGTATGACATCATACGTTATCCCACAGCGACGGGGTAGTAATTTGAGTTCGCAGTTCAAATCCGTGAAGAAGCCCTCCCTGGCCCAGGCGGTCCAGGCTCAGCTGGTGGAATCCATCACTTCGGGCCTCTACACGCCAGGGCAGCGCCTGCCCGCCGAGCGCGAGCTAATGGAGCAGTTCGAGGTGAGCCGGGTCACGGTGCGCGACGCCCTGACCAGCCTCAAGAGCATGGGCCTGATCTACATCAAGCGGGGGGTCAACGGCGGCACTTTCGTGGCCGAGCCCAGCGCCATGCCCATCACCGAGAACTTCAAGAACCTGGTGCAGATGGGCCGGGTGCACTTCGGCCACCTTATCGAGGCGCGGCTTTCCCTGGAGCCCGGCCTGGCCATGTCCGCCGCCCAGAGCCGCAGCCCCCAGGACATCGAGCGCCTGGAAGGCTCCCTGATGAAGGCCCGCAAGCACCTGAACAACTCGCTCAAGAACGCCCGTTTGCAAAACGTGCGCTTCCACCACGAGGTGGCCCGCATCTGCAACAACCCCATCCTGCTGTTCATCTCCGAGTCCATCACCCAGACCTTTTCCGGGCTGATCATCGAGATGACCCAGGACAAGCTGAGCCGGGAGAAGATCGAAGCCCTGATCGGCGAGCACGAAGAAATTCTGGAGGCCATCCGCCACCAGGATACGGAGGCGGCCTACAGCCACACCCGTAACCACCTGCTCAAAACCTACGAGATGTACGCGGGGGTTCTGCCCTGGGAATCCGAGACGCTGGGCTTCGACACGCCGCTGCCGGACAAGGAGACTTCCTAGAAAAGCAATCATGACGGCGATGCCCGCAACAAGGGGCGTCGCCGTTTCTTTTAGTCACCACAATGACTTTATTTGGCCAAGTTAGAGGAGGAGGAACGATGGTCAAGCAACGCAAATCCGCCGTTTGGGCGCTGGCCGTGCTTTTATTGGCGGCTCTGGCCCTGTGGGCCGTGCCGGCTGTGGCCGAGATGCAGCCCAAAACCAATTTCGAAGTGGTCACCAGCGCCGACGTGACCAACTACAGCTACGCGATCAAGAAGTACAAGGGCAAACAGCGCCTCCACGTGACGGTGGGCCTCAAGAACGTGTCCAAGGTGCCCAAGCGCTTCCGGGTCAATATCTGGCTGCCCAACGGCGTGTCCAGCGGCGGCTTCTACCCCCGCAAGACCGGGACCATCGCGCCGGGCAAGACTCTGAGCCAGACCTGGCCCATGTACACCGACAAGATGCCCGCGGAAGCGACCATTCTGGTCAAGGAGCTTCCCACGGACTAAAGGGATTTTTTGCGCGGCGCACCGGAGAGGGAGCGCGGCGCAAGCCACGGCGCCGGCCCGCGCGCCAAGGGCCCCGTTGGCCCCACGCGGCGGAACCGGCGTCCATGGAGGGAAAAATGCGTAGCACCAAGAAACTCAGCCTGGCCATGGTCATGTTCCTGGCCGCCATGGTCCTGGTCGTGGGCAAGCCCGCCCCGGCCTCGGCCCTCAAGTTCCTGTCTTTCGGCACCGGCTCGCCAGCCGGCACCTATTACTTCATCGGGGCCGGCTTCTCGGCCATCATCAACAAGTACGTGCCCGGCGTGCGCGTGACCGCCGAGTCCACCGCCGCTTCCACCGAGAACGGCCGCCTGCTCGTCCGGGGCTCCCTGGACATGGGCCTGGCCTGCATGGGCACCTTGCAGGCCCTGAAAAAGCAGGGCATGGACGTGAACAAGGTGCGGCTCATCGCGGTGGGCCACACCAGCGACACCCACTGGATCGTGCGGGCCGACTCGCCCATCAAAACGCCCTACGACTTCAAGGGCAAGGTGATCGGCGTGGGCCCCGCGGGCAGCGCCACCTTGAACATCTACTCCAAGAAGCACCTGCCGGTGGCCTACGGCCTCACCTTCAAGGACTTCACCCCCAAGTACATCGCCTTCCATGAGATCGCCCGCGGAATCCGCGACAACACCATCGACGCCGGCGTCATCGCGGCCGGCGCGCCCATCGCGGCGGTGATGGAGCTGGCCCGCGACATTCCCATCCGCATCCTCAACGTGGACGGCGAGCCCCTGAAGAAGCTGCGCGCCAAGTTCACCAACGTGGTGCCGATCACCTTCCCGGCGGGCATGTACCCCGGCATCGACAAGGACGTGCACACCTACACCCTGCCTCAGATGTGGTTGTGCCGGACCGATATGTCCGAGGACATGGTCTACAACATCCTCAAGGCGGTCTATGGCCACAAGGTGGAGAAGGACAACATTCACCCCATGGCCAAGATGTACGTGCCGGTCAACGCCTTCCGGGGCAGCGACGGCGTGCCCGTGGGTTATCACCCCGGCGCCATCAAGTACTACAAGGAAATCGGTATCTGGGATAAGCGGGAGCAGTACTACCGCTAAGCCGAGGCCCGGCGCCTTCGGCGGGGTTCGCCCCGCCGGAGGCGGCCAGGCATCAACGGATTTCGCTATCGGCCGCCACACAGCTCGGCGACAGAGAGAAGCTCACGGTGAAATCAACTCAGGTAGAGCCGCCCAAGGAAAAACTGAGCATCTATCGCACCTGGTGCAAACGCTGCGGCAATTGCGTGGCCTTTTGCCCGCGCGGTGCCTTGGCGGCGGACCAGTGGGGACATCCTTATTTGAAGCAGCCCGAGCGCTGCACCGGCTGCGGCCTGTGCGCCATGCTTTGCCCCGACTTCGCCCTCAGCGTAGTCATGGAAGGCGATGCGGAGCTGGACGCCTTGTCGCCGGTTAAACGCAGCGACGCGGCCCAACCCGCCCGGGTGAGCTTCGAGCGCCTGGCCCCGTCCGCCGGGGGGGAGGCGTAGCCATGGCCGTCAAGCGCAGGACAACCAAGCCTCGCCAGCGCCTTGCCAAGGGTCAGCCGCGGCTTTTGCAGGGCAACGAG